>JBEITC010000574.1:0-2183 GCA_040375075.1 Planctomycetota bacterium
CGGCACGCTCGGCGGCATGGCGATCGCGGTCGGCTACCTGCAGCAGCCGGCGGTCGTCTACGTGCAGATGTTCCAGCAGTGGGTGGACATGCTCGACGTCGGCACGGGCCTGATGAAGAGCGTCGTCTTCGGCGTGGCCATAGGCCTGATCGCCTGCCAGCGCGGCCTCGCCACCCGCGGCGGCGCCGACGGCGTCGGCCGCTCGACCACGTCGGCGGTCGTCGTCGTGCTGTTCGCGCTCGTCGCGCTCGACGCGGCGTTCACCTGGATCTTCTCGCTGCTGGACTGGTGAGCCATGACCGTCGTCCTCGAAGTGCGCGACCTGACGATCGGCTACGGCGGCGTGCCGCTGCTCGACGAGATCGCGTTCGACGTGCTCCGCGGCCAGGTGTTCGCCATCCTCGGCGGCTCGGGTTGCGGCAAGTCGACGCTGCTGCGCACGCTGATCGGACTGCAGCCGCCGCTCGCCGGCCGCGTGCACTTCCGCGGCATCGGCACGCCCGAGCAGGCGATGTCGCCGCCGCAGTTCGGCGTGCTGTTCCAGTCCTCGGCGTTGTTCGGCTCGTGGACGCTCCTGCAGAACGTCATGCTGCCGCTGCAGAAGTGGACGCGACTGCCTGCGGACGCCGTGCGCGCGGTCGCCCTGGCGCGGCTGCGCCTCGTCGGTCTCGAGCAGGCGGCCAACAAGCTGCCGTCGGAGGTCTCGGGCGGCATGCGCAAGCGCGCCGGCATCGCCCGCGCGCTCGCGCTCGATCCGCCGATCCTGTTCTTCGACGAGCCGTCGGCCGGCCTCGATCCGGTGACCGCCGCCGAGCTCGACGAACTGATCCTCACGCTCTCGCGCGGCCTGTCGGTGACCATCGTGCTGGTCACGCACGAGCTGCCGAGCATCCTCAAGGTCGCCGACCAGTGCCTGATGCTCGACCGCCAGGCCGGCGGCGTCATCGCCCGCGGCGCGCCGCGCGACCTCGCCGAGCACGCCACCGACCCGCGCGTGCTCGCCTTCTTCCGCCGGCAGCCGGCGCCCAGGAATCCATGACCGCTCCCGCCAACCGTTGGAAGCTCGGGCTGTTCGTCCTCGCCGGCTGCGCATCCGGCCTCGCCGTGATGACGTGGGTCGGCGTGCGCGAACTGCGCAAGGACTCGAAGCCGGTGTTCGCCTACTTCGACGAGGCTGTGACCGGTCTCGAGGTCGGCTCGCCGGTCAAGTACCGCGGCGTGACCGTCGGCGTCGTCGACGACATCGGCGCCGCGCCCGACCTGCGCCATCTCGAAGTGCGCTTCGCCCTCTACGACGAGAAGCTGGCGCGCCTGGGCCTCGACGTGCAGCGGCTCGACGGCGAGACCGCGATGCCCGGCGAGCTGCGCGCGCAGATCGTGATGTCGTGGGTGACCGGCACGTCGTTCGTCCAGGTGGACTACTTCCCCGATCTGCCGAGCGGGCCGCAGAAGGTGCCGTTCGCGCTCGATCCCGCCAAGCACGTGCTGCGGACCGTGCCGAGCACCGCGAAGAGCCTCGAGGACGCCAGCCGCGACGTGCTGCGCGTCCTGCCCGACATGGCGAAGTCGGCGAACGAGCTGGTCAGCCTGCTGCGCACCGAGCTGCAGGGCGTGCGCCTGCCCGAGGTCTCGCGCCAGCTGCAGGAGCTGCTGCAGCGCACCAACCGCGTGCTCGACGACTTCGAGAAGCGCGGCGTGGTCGGCGAAGGCGTCGCGACGCTGGACGCCTGGGAGAAGGCGGCGACGGCCATCGCCGACGCCGCTGGCAGCGTGCGCGACGAACAGAGCCCGGTCGGCGTGATGATCGGGGACGTGCGCAAGCTGATCGCGCGGCTCGACGGCGAGGTCGCCGCGGTGCGCGCCGCGGACACCGCCGCGTCGCTGCGCAGCGCCGCGACCGCGGCGACTTCCTTGTCGGCCGACGTGCAGACGGAGCTCTCGCAGCTGCGTCGGACGTTGGTCGCGATCGAACAGGTCATGGCGATGCTCGAACGCGACCCCGGCGCGCTGTTGCGCGGACGGGCCGGCGCGAGCTCGCCGTTGCAGGAGCAGAAGCGATGATCCCGTTCCGTCCGGTCCGCGGCCTCGTCGCCGCGTCGTCGTGCGCCGCGCTGGCGGCGTGCCTCTCGTCGTCGCCGGCGCTGCCGCCGGTGCGCTGGTTCGATCCGTTGCCGGCGGCCGCC
>JBEITC010000195.1:0-7023 GCA_040375075.1 Planctomycetota bacterium
CGACGGCAGCTTCACGCTCGATTGCCTGCCGCCGCGCGCCGAGCCACGGCTCGTCCTCTTCGGCTTGCCGCCGACGCTCGCGCACGCACCGGCGCGCGCTGCCGCCAATGCGCCCGCGACGATCGCGCTGCAGCCGGCGGCGACGGTGCGCGGCCGCGTGCTCTCGGTCGCGACCGGCAAGCCGCTCGCCGACGCGCTGGTGTGGGTCGGCGACGACGAAGCCGTGCGCGCCGACGACGACGGCTGCTTCGAGCTGCGCCACCTGCTGCCCGGCGACGTCGAGGTGCACGCGCAATGGGACGGCGCGCGCAAGCGCGGCCGCCGCGCCAAGTGGCACGGCCGCGCCGCCGTCCGCCTCGTCGCCGGCCAGACGCTGGCCGACGTCGAAGTGATCGTCACCGACTCCTGAACCGCATGCCCGCCATGACGCGACTGCCCACGCTGCTCTTCGGCCTCTGTGCCGGCGCCTTCGCCGCGCCTTGGAGCCAGGACCCCAAGCCCGCGCCCGCCGAGCCGCCGGCGGCGCAGGCCCCCGCTGACGGCAAGCCTGCTGCGCCGACACGCACGCCGCATGCGCTCGAAGGCGTCTACGAGCTGCGCGCGCGCATGGTCGAGGGCAAGCCCGACCGCCTGTCCAACCGCGGCTTCCTCGCGATCACGCAGCGGCACCTGTTCCTCTGCCTCTCCGCCAACGGCCCCGACCCGGAGAAGCCGCTGCTGCGCGCCGGCGTGCGCACGTGGCAACCGGTCGAGGCCTTCGTCGACGGCGTCGTGCAGCTCGGCTGGTACACCGACACCGACGGCAGGATCACCGTCGAGAAGAAGGGCACGGCCGAGCGCCGTCGCATCGATCCGATCGCCGGCGGCGTGCGCATCTGGCAGGACAGCCGCAACTGGCTCGACTTCGAGCGCGTCGAGTAGCGCGCCGCCCGCGGGCCGGCGTCACTTCGCCGGCATCGCCTTCTTGCGCGCGCGCGCCAGCACCGCCGTGAGCTCCGGCGAGCGCAGCGCCGCGTGCGCGGCGACGTACACGCCGATGCCGACGACGATCGGCACGGCGACGTCGAGCAGCGCCTTGGTCATGCGGCTGCTGTCCGGCGCCGCCAGCTGGCACAGCGGCAGCGCCGCCGCCATCGCCGCGCTCGCCGCCAGCGTGCGCAACCACGCCTTGCCGAGGTCGTGCGCCGCCGGCGCGTAGGCGCGCAGGCCCCACGCCAACAACGCCGCGTTGGCGAGCGCCGACAGGCTGCTGGACAGCGTCAGCGCCGCGGTGCCGAGCGACGTCGTCGTCACCAGCACGGCGTTGAGCGCGACGTTGAGCAGCACCAGCCACGCGGCGAGGCGCGCCGGCGTCTTCATGTCGCCGATCGCGTAGTACGCGCGCGCGTAGAGCTGCGCGAGACCGAGGAACGGCAGGCCGGCGACGAGGCAGCCGGTGGTCCACACCGTCGGCCCGACGTCGGCTTCGCCGAACTTGCCGCGCACGAACAGCACGCGCACCACGTCCTCGCCGAGCACGATCAGGCCGATCGACGCCGGCACGGTGACGAGGATCGTCGCCGCCGCCGCGAGGTCGAGCGTGCGCCGCATCTGCGTGCGATCGACGTCGTGCGCTTCGTGCGCGAGCTTGGGGAACACCGCGACCGCCACCGACATCGCCGTCAGCGCGTGCGGGAACAGCAGCAGGCGGTTGGCGAGGTAGACGTACGTCACCGCGCCCGGCGCGACGAGGTAGTACGCCATCAGCTGGTCGAGCAGGCTGCTGACCTGGTTGAGCGACATGCCGAGCGCCGTCGGTAGCATCGCGACGAAGACCGCGCGCGCCGGCGTGCCCTTGACCGGCCAGCCGAGCGGCGGCCGCAGCAGCTCGCCGCGGCGCCACAGCGGCCACACGACCAGCAGCAACTGCAGGAAGCCGCCGATCGTCAGCCACCACGCCGTGAAGCGCGCGACCTCGACATCGACGGTGAAGCCCAGCGGCTTGGCGACCAGCAGCGCCGCGATCCAGAACAGGTTGAGCACGATCGGCACCGCCGCCGGCAGCGCGAAGTGCCCGAGCGTGTTGAGCGCGCCCGAGTAGACGGCGGTCAGGCAGACCGGCAGCGCGTACGCGAACAGGATCGCGTTGAGCGACAGCAACAGCCGCATCGCCGGCACGCCGCCGTCGTCGGGCGCCGGCATCCACTCGGCCGGGACCAGCAGGCTGGCGACGGCGACGATCGCGCAGAGCGGCGTCAGGATCGCCACCACCGCGCCGACGACCTGCGCCAGCAACACGCGCGCCGCCGCCGGGTCGTCGCGCCGCGCGCGCGCGTAGGCCGGCACCAGCGACGCCGACAGCGCGCCTTCGCCAAGCAGGCGGCGCATCAGGTTGGGCAGCGTCCAGGCCAGCAGGAACGTGCCCTGCGCCCAGCCAGCGCCCAGCGCCTGCACCATCAGGCTGTCGCGCACGAGGCCGGCGATGCGCGACAGCAGCGTGAAGAACGAGATCGAACCGGCGGCGCGGACGAGGCGGTTCATGAAGTCGTCGTGGGTCCGCGCCCTGGCCCGTTGTGCCCGCCGCGGCGCGCGCAACAATCCACGCCGCCGTGCGGCGGGCAAGCCGACGCCGGTCAATCCACACCATGGGCCGCAGGATCTTCGTCGGCGACATCCAGGGCTGCCGCGAGCCGCTGCAGCGCTTGCTCGACGCCGTGAAGTTCGCGCCCGGCAGCGACCGGCTGCTGCCGGCCGGCGACCTCGTCAACAAGGGCCCCGACTCGCCGGGCACGCTCGCGCTCTTGAGGCAGCTCGGCGCCGAGCCGGTGCTCGGCAACCACGACCTGCACTGGCTGCAGAAGGCGAAGGACCAGGACCAAGCGCAGCGCGCGTGGCTGCAGGCTCAACCGTTCGTGCGCTGCTTTCCCGACGTGCTGCTGGTGCACGCCGGCCTGCATCCGCGCTGGGACGAGGCCAAGCTGCGCGGCCCGCTGACGGACGCCGAGGTCGACTACCTCGTCAACGTGCGTTACTGCGACGCCGACGGCCAGCAGCCGCCGGCCGACTGGCCGCCGCCCGGGCCGCCGTACCGGCCGTGGGACGACTTCTATCGCGGGCCAAAGCGCGTGGTCTTCGGCCACTGGGCCCGCCGCGGCCTCGTCGTGCGGCCGCAGTGCATCGGCCTCGACACCGGCTGCGTGTATGGCGGTCAGCTGACTGCGTGGATTGCCGAAGAAGATCGCATCGTGCAGGTCGATGGCTGGCGCAAGCCGGGGCAGGCGCGGCGACCTGGGCTGTAGTCGGCAGGCGGCGCGGCGCGGCGCGCCGTAGCATCGCTGGCTACTTCTTCTCCAGGATCCACGATGCTCTGCCTGCTCCGTCCGTTCGTCGTCATCGCCTTCGCCGCGGCCGCTGCGCTCGCGCAGGGCGCTCCCACCGCCGAGGCCCGCTTCAAGGAGCTCGCCGACCAGCAGCAGTCGCGCATGCAGAAGCTGCCGCGCGGCGACGCCGAGGCGCGCAAGCAGGCGCTGGCCGAGCGCGTCGTCGACCTGCAGGGCTTCGTCAAGGCGTTCCCGAAGGCCGCGGACGCGGCGGCGGCCGCGGTCGAGATCGCGCAGTTGTCGATGCTGAACAAGGACGAAGCCGCGGCGAAGGACGCGATCGGCAACGCCGACTTCGGCGCCGCCGACATGAACACGACCATCCGCGCCATGATGGCCGCCAACACGCTCAAGCTGACCGACAAGCGCGACGCGCTGAAGGCCGCGGCGCTGGGCAAGGCGAAGACGACCGACGAGCGCTTCGAGCTGGTCGCCGCCGTCAGCATGGGCCTGAAGGACAAGGCCGGCGCCGACGCGATGGTCGCCGAGATGGAGGCCGCGGCCAAGACCGACGAAGACAAGGCGGCGTTCGCGCTCGCCAAGGCGCTGTTCGCGCGCCGCAGCGCCGGCAAGCAGACGGCGGAGTCCGCCGACGCGGTCGCCGCCGTGGCCAAGGCCTGGCCGGACACCGCCGCCGGCAAGAAGGCCGCCGCCAAGGTCCTCGCCGCCAACCTCGGCGCCGGGACCGACCCGGTGCCGTTCACCGCGAAGGACATGGACGGCAAGGACGTCTCGCCGGCCGACTACAAGGGCAAGGTGCTGCTGATCGACTTCTGGGCGACGTGGTGCGGCCCGTGCATGCAGGAGCTGCCCAACGTGCTGGCGGCGTACGAGAAGCACCACGCCGCGGGCTTCGAGATCCTCGGCATCTCGCTCGACCGCGAGCGCGACAAGGACAAGCTCGTGCAGACCATCAAGGACAAGGGCATGAGCTGGCGCCACGTCTTCGACGGCAAGTACTGGCAGGCCGAGATCGCGCAGCTGCACGACGTGAACTCGATCCCGTTCACGATCCTGATCGGCCGCGACGGCAAGGTGATCGCGACCAACGTGCGCGGCGAGAAGCTCGAGGCGATGGTGGCGAAGGCGCTCGCAGCGAGCCCTGGCGAGAAGCCGTCCGACGCGGGCACGGGTTCGCGCAGCGGCAAGTGAGGGGTGCTGCTGGCGCGCAGCAGCCGCGCGCCGGCGCTCAGCCGCCGCCGAACCGCCGCAGCGTCTCTTCGCGCACGATCGGGACCATGCGCTCCGCGAGCGCGCGGTTGGCGTAGGCGGCGAACGCGACGCTGCTGACGACGTCGAGCGGCGCGTCCAGCGGACCGCCAAACGGATCGAGCACGACGCAGCCGGCCTCCTGCGCGACGAGCGCAGTACAGACGTCGTACGGCCGGCACGCCAGCGAGCTCTTCGCGCCGAGCTTTTGGTGCACGAGCGGCCGCACGTCGAGCACGAAGCGGTCGCGGCCGAGCGCGAGCTCGGCGAGCTGGCCGCCGGAGCTGATGTACTGGTCGGCGTAGACCTCCGCCTTCTGCGCGTTCCACGGGCCGAGCGCGCGGGCGTAGATCGCTTCCGCCAGCTCGGCGACGAGCGCCTTGCCGCCTTGGAAGAAGTCGCACACCGTCGCGAAGCCGTGGCGCAGCGTGTCGGCGCGGCTCGGCACGACCGGCAGCGGCCGCGTGGCGCCGTTCGACAGATCGGTGCGCGTGCCGTGCGCGCCGCCGCCGCGGACCGCCCACAGCGCGTCGCTCGTCGCCTGCCGCGTCGTCGGCAGCTCGGTCATCGCCGCGATCGCGACGTCCGACAGCCGCGTCGCCGCGCCGCGATCGGGCGCCACCGCCATCAGGCACCACGCCGAGCGCTTGTCGAACATCAGCCCGCGCGTGCCGTCGATCGGATCCACCAGCAGCCGGAACGGCGGCCCGCCGCGGCCCGGCGCGCCGAACGCCACGCCGGCGGGATCGAGACCCTCGGCCAGCAGCGTGAACGCCTGCGTGCGCCCCCACTCCTCGCACTGCGCGAGCAGCAGGTCCTCGACCGCCGCGTCGATGCCGAACACCGTGTCGCCGGCGTCGTCGCGCACCGTGCGCGACCAGACCTCAGCCTGCTGCGCCTGCATGTGCGCACGCAGCTCCGAGCGGATCGCCGCCTGCATCGCGAGCAGGCGCGGCAGGATGGCGGCGTGGTCGAGCGGTTGGATCGGCGGCATCGCGGTGGCGGCGCGCCATGGTATATCCGTTCGCCGGGGGCCCTTAGCTCAATGGTTAGAGCTGACTGCTCATACCAGTCTGGTTGCAGGTTCGAGTCCTGCAGGGCCTACCAGTCCTCCCGCGGGCGGTGGGGATGACGAAGGAGGACATCGCCCCGCTTCGAGGCCACCAGTCCGATCCGATGGCCCCCAAGACGTCTGGCCTCTGGTCGTCCGTCCGGGTGTCGCGCGCCGAAGCGCGCGGCGCCGACAGGTTGCCGCGACGCGCGCGAAGCCGACGCGCAGCGACGCGCCCGCCAGATCGCCCCAACCGGCAGACCCCGTGCGATCGCCCGCGGTTGCGGAGCGCGACTGCGTCACCGCGCCTGCCGTGCCGCGCTGCCCGCCCCACCCACCCGCTCCTCACCGCGCCATTGCCATCGCCCGCACGCCGCGGGTCCAAGGGCGCAGCCCCGAGCGCGCCGCCGCGCGCTAACCTGTTCGGGATGCGTTGCACCATCCGCGCCCTGCTGTTCGCCACCATCGCCGCCGGCGCCGCGCCGCTCGCCGCCCAGGTCGTCAACGCCACCATCACCTCCGCGCCCGGCACGGCGCAGGTCGAGCCCGGCGTGACCGTCAACGCGTGGCTCTACGACGGCCAGCTGCCCGGCGCGCCGCTGCGGGTCACGCAGGGCCAGACGCTGCGCGTGCGCTACCGCAACCAGCTGCCCGAGATGTCGATGATCCACTGGCACGGACAGCCGGTGCCGCTCGGCATGGACGGCGTGCCGACGATCTCGCGCCCTGGCGTCGCCCCCGGCCAGGAGTTCCTTTACGAGCTGACCGGCCTCGAGCCGGGCACGTACTGGTTCCACCCGCACGGCATGGAGACGCAGCTCGATGTCGGCCTCGCCGCGCCGCTGATCGTCGACCCGGCGAACCCCGGCGACGACCCGGCCTTCGACGTCGAGCACACGGTGCTGCTCGACGAATGGACCAACCCGCTCGGCGGCGGCTGGACCGGGCACCTGCTCAACGGCAAGAGCAGCAACGGCCAGACGCCGTTCGTCGTGCAGCCGGGCCAGCGCCTGCGGCTGCGCTTCCTCAACGCCTCGGCGACGACCAACTACGTCATAGCGCTCGACGGCCACCCGCTGGTGGTGACGCACGCCGACGGCAACCGCGTGCAGCCGGTCAGCGTGCAGGCGATCCCGATCGGCATCGGCGAACGCTACGACGCGATCGTCACCTGCAACAACCCGGGCACGTGGAGCCTCGCGGTGTCGTCGCTGCTGAGCCGGGCCTCGACGCTCGTGCGCGGCGTCGTGCAGTACGCCGGCTCGACCGCCGTCGTGCCGGCGCCGGCGTTCGTGCCGAGCAACCTGTCGGGCGGCGCGCTGCTGTCGTACGCGCAGCTGGCGTCGTTCTTCCCGGTGCAGCCGATCACCGCGACGCCGAACCGCAGCTACACCGCGACGCTCG
>JBEITC010000364.1:0-4227 GCA_040375075.1 Planctomycetota bacterium
GTTGAGCTTGGCCAGCCGGGCGATCTCGTGGGCGCTGACCACCGCCTCGGGGTGTGCGCCCCCGGGGTAGGCCCCTTGCCGGGCGATGGCGCCCAGCAGGAACACGGCGTAGTCGGCCTTCTTGGAGATGCGCAACATGCGGGGTGGGTGTGGCTTGCTGCCGGCGGCGGAGCAAACTAGACCTGCTTTGGGGCTCGTTCAACGACCCCGGTCTGAAAAAGGCCCCAAAAGGGATCCATATTGCCGCCGCGGCCTGCGATCCTGCTCGCCCTGCTCGCCATGACGCCCGCCGACCTGCTGCGCGACCTGCTGCCCAACCCGCCGTACCAACGGCACGACGCGCCCTACCGCCTGCTGCAGCTCACCGGCCCCGACGCCGGCGAGTTCCTGCACCGGCTGTGCTCGCAGGACGTGCTCGGCCTCGCGCCGGGCGCCGTGCGTCCGGCCGCGTTCCTCGACGCCAAGGGCAAGCTGCTGGCGACCTGCCTCGTGTTCCGCGGCGAGGGCGCGTTCTGGCTCGAGGTGGCGCACGAACAGGCGGACCGGTTGGCGGCGTTGCTCGAGCGCTACCACTTCACCGAGAAGCTGGTGATCGCGCGGCCGGACTTCGGGCCCTGCCACGAGACGGTGCAGTGGGCGAGCAACGAGCCGGCGCAGGACGGGAGCGTCGCCTTCCACGCCGGTCGTCCGGTGGTGCACTGCGCCCGCCGGCTGGTGTCGTTCACGCGTTCGCATGGCGCCGCCCTGGCCTGGTCGGAGCCGCACGCCGACGGCTCCGAGTCGCCGTTGCAGCCCGCGCCGTTGTCGAACGAACTCGCCGAGTGCGTTGCGATGGCCGCAGGGATCGTGCGCGTCGGCGTCGACACCGAGCCGACGACGCTCGCGCTCGAAGCCGACCTCGACGACCACATCAGCACGACGAAGGGCTGCTACACCGGCCAGGAAGTCGTCGCGCGCATCCACACCTACGGGCACACCAACCGCAAGCTGTGCCTGCTGCGGCTGTCGCCGGGCGTTGCGATCGACGCGCCGCAGCCGCTGCACGAAGTCGAGGACCAGCTCGCCGTCGGCCGCGTGATGCGCGCCGTGGTCGCGCCGGGCGGCGGGTGCCGCGTGGGCCTTGGCTTCCTGCCCAAGGACTTCCAGGCGCCGGGCAGCATCGTCGCGCTCGCGGACGGCGGCCGCGCGACCGTGCTCGCGTGACCGGCTGCCGGTGCGCTGCCCGCGCGGCGGCGCGTCAGCGGCTCACTTGCCGGCGTAGCTGACGACGACGAAGCACGGGCCGTCGTCGGCGCGCACCACGGCGTCGCGGCCGTCGAACGGCAGGCACACGACGCCGTCGCCGGTGACCGTCTCGCTGCGACCGTCGTGCGTCACGGTGGCGCGGTGCGCCGTGCGCACGAACAGCAGCGTCTCGTCGCACATCGGCCGGCCCGGGACGTCGCCGAGGCGCAGCTCGGCGCCGGCGGGGACGACCACCTCGTCGACGCTGAGCGTCGCAGCCTTGTAGTCGGGCGCGAACATGCGCTCGACGACGCACGACCCGACGGCGATGCGCTCGAAGCGGCGCGGCGGCAGCGACTCGGGCGCGGTCGGGAAGGTCTCGGCCGGCTTCCACTCGCCGCTGTTGGGGTCGAACGACTTGCCGCTGCCGGCGAGCGGCAGCAGCGGCTTGTGCGCCAGCGCTTCGCGGCCCTGCGGCGTCGGCTGCGCGGCGGGTTGGCGCGCGGCGACGAGCAGGATCTCGCCGCTGCCCTTGCTCGCGCGGAATGGCGTCGCCGGCGGCAGGAACACCGCCATCGGCCGCCCGGTGAACGCATCCTTGCGGGCGCCGCGCGCCGGCCACGCCGTGCCGCCGCCGATGAGGTCGAACGTGCCGCCGAGCAGCACCGCGGCGACCTCGTGCGCGCCCGTGGTCAGCAGATCCGGGTCGGCGGGCCGCCACAGCGACAACGCGTCGAACCACTTCGCGCCGGCGATCTCGACGACGCGCAGCCGGTCGTCGCCGGCGAACGAAAGGAGCTTCACTTGCGGCCTCCCGCCGGCGCGGCCGGCTTGGTCATCGTCAGCTTGCAGGCGTCGAAGAGCTGGTTCTGCAGGTCCTTCGCCTTGCCGTCGCGCAGCCGCTGCCGCAGCGTCGCGTCGTCGGGCTCCGGCTCGATCTCGAGGGTCTTGACCAGGGTCACGCCGTCTTCGACGCGGATCGGCGGCGACACCTCGCCGGCCGCTTGCGCGAACGCCGCGGCGAGCACCGCTGCGGGCATGCGCTCGGAGCGTCGGCGGTGCCAGCCGGCGTCGCCGCCCTGGGCCTTGGTGGCGCCGTGCTCGCTGACGACGCGGGCAACGGCGTCGAACGGCTCCTTCTGCAGCCGCTCGCGCGCCTTGCCGAGCTCGCTCTCGGCGTCGGCGAAGGTGCGCGGCACCAGCGGGTTCGGCTCGTCGACCGCCCGCAGGTAGATCAGTCCGAGGCGCCGGCGCGCGCCGTGGCGATCGAGGACGGCCTGGCGCTCGTTCTGCAGTTCGGTCGTGAGGTCGTCGTCGCGGAAGCGCGCGCGCGCCAGCTTCTCGAGCAGGATCTGGCCACGGAAGACGCGCAGGTCGCGGATCGACTGCGGCGTCAGGCCCTCGGCCTTGAGCAGGTTCTCGTAGGTGACGCCGCGGTAGCGCGGGTCCTTGGCGGCGTCGTCCTTGTGCTTCTGCACGGCGGCGTCGAGGTCGGCGGCGGTGACCTGCAAGCCGTCCTTGCGCGCGGCCGCTTCGAGCGCGGCGAGGTAGACGACCTGCTTGACGAAGCGGTCGCGCTCGTCGTCCTCGGCGGTGCGCAGCAGCAGCATGCCGAGCTCGATCAGCGGGATCTCGGTCGCGCCGACGCGCGCCACCGCGCCCGCCGGCAGCAGGTCGGGGTCGTTGACGACGAGCGCGCTCTTGCGCTGCTCCTGCAGCCAGAGCGTCATCATGTCGCCGCTGACCTTCTCGTCGGCCTTGAGGCCGAGCTCCTGGCGCACCAGGCGCTCCTGCGCCAGTTGCACGGCGAGATCGGCGAGCCACTGCGCCTCGCCGGTGTTGCGCACGGCGGGGATGTCCTCGGGGCGGCGGCCGGCGGCGCGCAGCTGCTCCTGCAGCTCGTTCCAGAACGACCGCACGTCGGCCTCGGCCGGCATCAGCTTGCGCGCCTCGGCGGCCTGGCGCGTGATGGTCACCGCGACGAGCTGCTCGACGGCTTGCTGGCCGCGGTCGCGACGGCGCAGGTGGAAGGCCATCTCGATCGCCACGTCGGTGCGCGTGACCGGCAGCGTCCGACCTTCGAGCTGGTAGGTGGCGAGCGGCTCGTCGGGCCCTTGCGGCAGGGCGGCGGACAAGGACAGGAGCAGCAGCGGCAGCGCGTTCATCGGGGCCGCGCAGGATAGCGCAGCGGGCGCCGCCGCGGCCACCTGCGCGTCAGCCGAAGCGGCCCTCGATGTAGTCCGAGGTCTCCTGCTTCTGCGGCGCGACGAACATGTCCTCGGTCTCGGAGTGCTCGACGACGCGGCCCATCAGCATGAACACGCACTCGTCGCTGGCGCGACGGGCCTGGGCCATGTTGTGGGTGACGATCAGGATCGAGTAGTGGCCGCGCAGGTCCCAGATCAGGTCCTCGACGGCGCTCGTGGCCTCGGGATCGAGCGCGCTGCACGGTTCGTCCATCAGCAGCACCGCCGGCTTGGTCGGCAGCAGCCGCGCGATGCAGAGCTTCTGCTGCTCCTCGAGCGACAGCGTCGTGGCCTTGCGGTCGAGGCGGTCCTTGACGCGGTCCCAGAGCAGCACTTCGCGCAGCGCCTGCTCGAGCATCGCCTCCTCCTCGCCCTTCGTCGCCTTGCGCTCGGCGTGCAGGCGGTGGCCGAACAGCACGTTGTCGCGGATCGACAGCGGCAACGGGTTGGGCCGCTGGAACACCATGCCGACGTGGCGGCGCACCTGGATCGCCGACGCGTCCGCGCCGTACACGTCGTGGCCGAGCACCTTGATGGTGCCGGTGGTGGAGACGTAGCCCAGTCGCTCGTTGATGCGGTTGCACGAGCGCAGCAGCGTCGACTTGCCGCAGCCGGACGGGCCGACGAGCACCACGAACTCGCCGTCCTCCACATGGAGGTCGATGCCGTCCAGGACGTGCACAAGCCCGTAGCGCTTGCTGAGCGCCTTCGCCCGGAGGCTGGCCACCTCAATGCTCCCCGATCACGTCCCGCACGA
>JBEITC010000526.1:0-2634 GCA_040375075.1 Planctomycetota bacterium
GCTCGACGTCGTCGACCAGGACCTGCCGCAGGTCCTGCACGTGCCCGACCTCGCCGTCGGCGCCGCTGTGCCGACCGGCACGCAGCTCGCCGCCACCACGGTCGCGACGACCTCGGGCGAAGAGCTCGTCGTGCCGCTCGGCGCCAACGTCGCCAACGGCGCGGCGGCGACCGTCGACCTGCGGCTGGGCGTGCTGCAGGCCGCGCACCTGCCGGGCGCGCTGCCGACGCCGGCCAACGCCGGCGAGGCGTTCGTGTGGACGCGCGGCGTCTTCGTCGCGCCCGTCGGCGTCGCCATCGCGCCTGCGGCCGGGCTCTCGGCGCCCGACGAGTCCGGCTTCGCCGGCGCGGCTTCATCGCCGCGGCTCTTCCGTCTCGACGACGTCACCGGCGCGTGGACGGAGGTCGCGACCGCGGTGACCGTGGCCAGCGGCCGCATCACCGCCGACGGCGTCGCCCAAGGCGGCCTGTACGCGTTCGCGGCTCCGGCCCTGGCCGGCGTCGTGCGCGGCCGCATCGTCGACGCCAGCGGGACCGCGACCGATCCGGGCGCCGCGGTGCGCGACGCGTTGGTGCGCGTCGACCCCGTCGCCGTGGCGGCCGACGCGCAGGGCTTCTTCCGCTGCGAAGGCGTCGCGGTGCAGTCGCCGGACGGCGGCGCCCGCAGCGCCGCGTTCGCGGCCTTCGCAGGCGGCTCGTGGCTGCCGGCGCGCGCCACGGCGACGGCGCCGATCGAGCCCGGCGACAACGACCTCGGCGATCGCGTGCTCGACACGCGGTGGGCCGGCAACGTGCGCCTGCAGCAGATCCGCCGCGGTCGCGCCGAGGGCCTGCTGCCCGTGCAGATGAGCGGCCTGCGCGGCGGCGTCGCCGTCGCGACGACGAGCGGCGCCGACGGCATCGCGCTGCTCGAAGACGTGCCGAACGGCTACGTCGGCTTCGACGAAGCCCGCGTCGGCGGCGAGCGCGAAGTCGTGCTCGCCCAGGCCGTGCGCCGCTTCGACACGACGCGGCGCTGGAACTCCGTCGTGCAGTTCGCGATCGATCGCAGCTGGAGCGTCAGCGGCCGCAGCACGCGCATCTACGCGCTCGACGCGCTCGGCGGCGGGCCGGTGGAGGGCGTCGACGTCATGCAGGGCGACACGGCCGAACGGGGCCGGCTGGACGAGACCCGCGAGGCCGGCTCGGTCTCCGCCAACCGCAGCGTCGACGGCCGCGCCACCGGCGTCGCCGACACGTCGCTCGCCGGCGCGCGCGTGGTGCACGCGTTCTCGATCGTCGAGCCGTCGTCGGACCGACTCGAGCTGCCGCTGCAGATCGCGCGGCCCGAGCCCGTGGGCGAGTTCGATCGCTTCGGCTTCGTCGCCGGCGCCGTGTCCGGCTCCGACGCCGCGCGCGGGCACGCCTTGCGCGTCACGCGCCGCATCGCCGCGCAGGAATGGTGGAACGACGTCGTCGACGGCGTGGACGCGTCGTCAACGCCGGTGGACGTCGATCCCGCGACCGTCGCCGACCGCTTCGTCGCCGGCGTGCCGGCGGTCGGGGGCAATGTCGCGATCGCCGAGTTCGCGGCAGCGGCCGGCGTCGCGCCGCGCACGCTGGCGAAGCTCGGCCTCGCCGTCGACCTCGCGCCGGTCGAGGGCGCGACGATCGCGCGCGACGTCGCGCTCGACCTCGCCGCCGACGCGACGTTCCGCGTCGTCGACGCGTTCTCCGACGCGCCGGCGGCGCTCGATCCGGCGGCGATGACGATGGCGCTGGCGCTGCGGCAGACGTCGGGCCGCGTCGTGGACGCCGCGCGCGGCCTGCAGGGCAACCACGCGCGCGACGGCGACGACCTCGTGTTCACGCTGCCGCCGCTCGCCGGCCCGCTCGCCGGGCAGTCGTGGCTGGCGCTGCTGCAGGGCGAGTTCGCCGGCGCCGCCGGCGTGACGCACGGCGCGACGGCGCTGGTGACGTTGCCGGGCGGCGCGTGCCGCTTCCGCGCGTTCCCGACCATCGAAGCGCCCGCGCCGGCCGCGAACGTGCTGGCCAGCGGCTTCACCGTCGAGTTCGCGCTGCCGTCCGGCGCGCTGCACGGCTGGCTCGAACTGCGCAGCGTCGCCGGCGCGGCCGCGGGCGAGACGCTGCTGTGGCAGGCGGCCTTGCCACCGGACGCGACCGAGTTCGCGTTCGTCCGGCTGCCGACCGGCGTGACGTCGCCGTTGCGCGCCGGCGTCACGTACGAGCTGACCATCGCCGCGATGATCGCGGAAGGCACGCAGACGCCGCCGCGCGGGCACACCGACGCCTTCGGGTGGTTGCGTTCGATCGGCGCCGTCGAACGCGGCGTGACGCAAGTCGTACGCACAACGGTCCAGGTCACGGCGCAGTGACGCGCAGCGGCCGCTGGCGCATCGCCCCATCGCGGCTACAACGCTCGCGATGACCTCGCTGCCCGCTGCGTTGACGGCCGCCTTGCAGGATGGGATCGCCGCCGTCGACGCCGCCGGCGCGCTCGCCGCGCGCAACGACGCGATGCGCGCGCTGCAGGCCGCCTTCAGCCGACCGGGCGCCCACGCCGCCGATCTGCGCGCGCTCGGCGTCGACGCCGCCGACGAGGCGCGGATGCGCGCCGGCGAGGCGGTGGCGGTGA
>JBEITC010000188.1:0-7154 GCA_040375075.1 Planctomycetota bacterium
ATCGGCAGCTCCGCCTACGCCGACGCGCAGGGCGAAGCGTGGCGCGCTGGCTTCGCGCCGTGCGCCGGCCCGGCCGCCGACGGCCTCGTGTTCGTCGTCGCCGCACCCGAGCGCGAACTGTTCGCCGCCGCGCTCGCCTACGAACGGCTGCTGCTCGCCGCGATCGCCGCCGTGCTCGCGATCGTCGTCGTCTGGTCGCTGCTCGCTTCGCGCGCGATCACCGCGCCGGTGCAGGCGCTCGTCGTCGCCACGCGCCGCGTCGCCGGCGGCGACCTCGACGTCGCGCTCGCTTCGCGCGGCGGCAAGGAGCTCGGCCTGCTCGCGCGTTCGTTCAACCAGATGGCGAGCGAACTCGACGCCGGCCGCAAGCGCCTCGCCGCCGCCGAGCGCGATCAGGCGTGGGCCGAGATGGCGCGCCAGGTCGCGCACGAGGTCAAGAACCCGCTGCAGCCGATGCGCATGGCAGCGCAGCTGCTGCAGCGCGCGCGCGCCGAGAGCGACCCGCGCGCGGACATGGTCGCCGAGCGCCTCGCCCGCACCGTGCTCGAGCAGACCGAAGCGCTCGATCGCATCGCCAGCGACTTCCGGTCCTTCGCCGGCGTCGCGCCGACGCAGCGCGCGGTCGTCGTCGTCGACGAGTGGCTCGCCGCCGCCGTCGCCGAGTGCGCCGACCTGTTCGCCGGCAAGCCGGTCGCGATCGAACTCGCCGCCAACGCGCCCGGCGCGCGCGCGCTGCTCGACCGCCGCGCGCTGCAGCGCGTGCTGCTCAACCTCGTGCAGAACGCGCACGAAGCAGCGCCGCAGGGCGCGCGCGTGCAGGTCGGCTCGCGCGTCGCCGGCGGCCAGATCGTCGTCGAGGTCGCCGACGCCGGCCCGGGCATCCCGCCCGCAGCGCAGGCGCGTTTGTTCGAGCCGTACTTCACCACCAAGACCTCCGGCACCGGCCTCGGCCTCGCCATCTGCCGCCGGCTCGTCGAGGCCCACGGCGGCACGCTGCGGTTGCTGCGCACGGGGCCGGACGGCACGACCTTCGCCTTCGAACTGCCGCTCGCGCCGGCGTAAGCGGCGGGCCGAGACGTCGGCCGTCGCCGCCTTCGCATCCGCCGCTTCCCTCGGGGCGAACGCTCCGCGACAGTCGGCCGTCCCCGTCCGGCCACTGGCCGCCAATCGCCTCGCCGCCCCCGGCGCCCCGCCACCGCATGCCGTCCAAGCCCCGCGCCGCCGTCGCCGCCCTGCTGCTCCTCATCGTCGCACTCGCCGCGCTGTTCGCCCTCCGCCCGGCGACCCCGCTCGCGCCGGTCGCGGTCGACGATGCGGCCGCCACGACCGATGGCGCCGACACCGCCCAGGGCGCGCTGGCCAGCGCTGCCGCCGACCCCGCCGCCGCTGCGACCGTCGTGCGCGAGGGGCTCGACCTGTCCGGCCCGCCGACCGGCGTGCGCGGCGTCGTCGTCGACGCCAAGACCGGCCTGCCGCTCGCCGGCGTCGAGGTCATTGCGGTCAAGGACGAGCCGTCGATCGAGCCGCTGGTCGCGCGCTTCCGCGGCTTCTTCCAAGAGGGCATGTTCGTCGAGACGCGCGCGCCGCGCCGCGAGCTCGGCCGTACCACCAGCAACGCCGACGGCAGCTTCGAACTGCTCGGCCTCGCCGAAGGCCGCGTGTTCCTCGACGGCCGCAGCGACGGTTGGTTCGTGCGCACGCCCGGCACGGCGCGGCTCGCGCGCGGCCAGATCGCCGACGGCATCGAACTGCGCGCGTCGCCCGGCGGTCGCGTGCGCGGCATCGTGCTCGGCGCCGATGGCGCGCCGGCGAAGGGCGCGAGCGTCAGCGTGCGGCCCGGCCTCAATGCCTTCCTCGGCCAGCTGACCGAGCGCCAATACCGCTGGCTCGAGACGACGACCGACGCCAACGGCCTCTTCGACCTGCCCGGCGTGCCGGCCGGCACCGGCTACACGGTGGCGGCGTCGGGCCAGCAGATCGCGCTCGAAGAAGTGAACGGCGTCGACGTGTTCGCCGGCCAGGTCACCGAGCTGACGGTGCGCGGCCACCAGGGCGCGCTCGTCGCCGGCCGCGTGCTCGATCCGACGGGCAATCCCGTCGTCGGCGCCAACGTCGCGATGGTCTATCTCGACATCAGCCGCGTGCTGTTCTCGGCCGACGGCCGCACCGCGCCGCTCGCGACCGACGCGGAAGGGCGCTTCCGCATCGAGCACGTTGCCGCCGGCCGCGTCGCCTTCGTCGCCGCCGCCGCCGACCTCGCGCCGAGCGGCATCGTCGAACTCGCCGTCGTCGACGGCGGCGTCTACGACGACCTTTCGCTGCAGCTCGGCTCTGGCGCCACGCTGGCCGGCCGCGTCGTCGACGACCAGCAGAACCCGGTCGCCGGCGCGGCCGTCGAGCTGCGTCCGATCGAGCGCCCCGACGATCCGCAGTTCCTCAAGGTGATGCTCAAGGTCCGCCGCGTCGAGGCGAAGACCGACGCCGACGGCCGCTTCGTCGCCAAGGGCCTGACCGGCGACTCGCTGATCGTGCAGGCGCAGAAGTCCGGCTACACGACGGCGGTGCGCTGGGGCGTGAAGCTCGACGAGAAGGACCTCGTGATCGGCGTGCAACGCGGCGCGATCGTGCGCGGCAAGGTCACGGCCGGCGACCAGCCGCTCGCGCGCTTCCGCGTCGACACGCGCACGAGCGATATCCCGAAGCCCGTCGAAGCGAAGGCCGGTGACGGCAAGCCCGGCGACGGCGCCACCGCCACCGCCGCCACCGCCGAAGCGACCGCGCCCGGCGGCCGCAATCGCCGCGGCACCGACGGCAACAGCGGCGCCAGTTGGACCGGCGGCGGCAGCGGTCGGCGCGGCGGCCGCTCCGGCACGGTGCAGTTGCCCGAGGGCCAGACGATGGCCGACCGCGGCATGAACGGCATGGACGGCAACTGGCGCGAGATCCAGGCCGAAGACGGCACGTTCGAGCTGCGCGGCATCCCGCCGGGTCGCGTGCGCGTGCGTGTGCGCGCCGACGGCTACCTCGAGCCCGCCAACGTCGAGGTCGACCTGCAGCCGGGCCAGACCAGCGACGTGCTGGCCTTTGCGCTAGCGCCGGGCGAAGCGGTCGCCGGCCGCGTCGTCGACGACAAGGGCCTGCCGGTCAGCGACGCACAGGTCACCGCCTACAAGGCGCGCGAGACCGGCGAGCGCCGCAATCCGTTCAACTTCCAGATCGACCCCGAGGACTTCGACTTCCTCGCGCTGTCGGCCGCGACCAACCGCCGCAGCGCCATCAGCGACAGCAAGGGCGCGTTCGTCGTGCCAGCGCTCGAGCCGGGCAAGTACCGCTTCACCGCGCGCCATCCCGACAAGGCCAAGGCCTCGGCCAAGGACGTCGAGGTCAAGGCCGCGGCGCCGACCGGCCCGGTCGAGATCGTGCTCGAGGCCGGCGGCGGCGTCGAAGGCACGGTCACCGGGCTCGGCATGCAGCCGCTCGCCGACGCGCTGATGGTCGCGTTCAGCCTGCAGACCGGCACCATGCGCAGCAGCCCGACCGACAAGCAGGGCTTCTATCGCATCGACGGCCTGCCCGGCGGCCAGTACGTCGTCTTCAAGTCCAAGCTCGGCGAACGCGCCGACAACATCCCGCTCGAGCTGATGAGCAACATGCGGCTCAAGGCGACGACGGTGAAGCCCGGCCGCTTCGTGCGGCTCGACGTGCACGACGAAGGCGAGGACGGCGTGCGCGTGCACGGCGTCGTGCGCGAGAACGGCGCGCCGGCGCCGCGCGCGCTGGTCTCGCTGCTCGGCAGCGACCGCGACGGGCTGCTCGGCATGGGCGTGCGCGCCAACGCCGCCGGCATGGACGGCCGCTACGAGCTGATCGGCATCAAGCCCGGCAGCTACGTCATGCAGGTCACGCGCTTCCAGGGCCAGCCGGTGCAGACGACGTTCGAGGTCGAAGTGCCCGACGAGACGCGCGACTTCGTCTTCGACGTCGCGCTGCCGACCAGCAAGCTCAGCGGCCGCGTCGTCGACACGCGCGGCGAGCCGGTCAGCGGCGTGCAGGTCGCGCTCGGCAGCAACGACGGCGCGCTCGCCGGCGCCGAGGGCCTGATCGGCCTCATCGCGCAGAACGGCCTCGCGCAGGCGCGCACCGACAAGGACGGCGTGTTCACGCTGCGCTCCATCGCGCCGGGCAACTACCGCCTGACCGCCGGCGCGCAGCTCGGCGGCCGCCGCCGCGGCGGGGGCGATGGCGCCGCCGACGCCAAGAAGCACGGCGAAGCGTCGCTCGACGGCCTCGTCGTCGACGGCGTGCGCGACCTCGACGGCCTCGTCGTGGTCGTGCCGCTCGCCGGCCGCATCACCGGCGTCGTGCTCGACGGCAGCGGCGCGCCGGTCGCCGGCGCCGAGATCGTGCCCGCCGAGACGTCGCGCAAGCCAAGGCGCAAGAGCGCGGGCAATCCGCTGCTCGACCTCGTCGGCGCGCAGGCGCGCGCGATCCGCACGGGCGCGGACGGCCGCTTCGTCGTCGACGGCCTGACGCCGGGCACGTACAGCCTCAAGGTCGAGACCGAGGCGCTGCAGGCCGGCAAGCTCGACGACGTGCTCGTCGGCGAGGACGCGACCGTCGACGTCACGCTGCGCGTCGTGCGCGGCGCCACGCTGAAGCTGCGCGCCACCAACGTCGACAAGAAGCAGATCCCGTTCGCGCAGATCTCGCTGTTCGACGGCAACGGCAAGCCCGTCGTCAGCCGCGTCTCCACGCTGACCGTGATGAAGCGCCTGATGGCGAGCCGCGACGAGGTGCAGGACTCCGGCTGGTACGAGTTCGGCAGCGTGCCGCCGGACACGTACACGCTGGTCGTCACCGAGCCGGGGCAGCCGGAGCTGCGGATCGTCAAGACGATCCGCGATGGCGAGACGGTGGCGTGGGAGTTGGATGTCGCGGCGGAGATGGCGGCGCGCAAGCAGGACGGGAAGTAGCGCGGCGGGGCGGGCGAGAACGCAGGGCGAACGGGGAGCAGGGGCGGCGGGGCGGGCGAGTGCGCGGCTGCCTCGGGCCGCCGCGACGGTGGCGTCGGCCGCGACGCTCCTGTGTGCGCCGTGCGTCCGTTCGCCGGCGCATCGGCGCCATGGCGCAAGGAAGCGCTGGTGGCGCCGCGAGGGCCGGCGGTGCGATCGGCAGTGCACTGCGGCGCCTGCGTCCCGGGGCGCAGTGGGGATCGGGGCGGCGCTGGATCCCGCTCGCGCCGGCGCGCCCATGCCATGGTTCGCGGCGGCAGCGCCGCCGGCCGAGTGGCATCCGCGCCGTATGCCTGCGCTCGCAAGGCGTGACGACATTCTCGGACTTCTGCGGCCCGCTGCGCCGCAAGTCGCGCCGCCGGACACCGGCGCCGCGCAGCGTCGCCCCTCGACAAGCCCGCGCGCCCACCGGACCATGTGCGCCGCGCTGCGTGCAGCGCCGGAAGCAGGCGCGGGCCGAGGCCCGCGGGCCATCGCCCGGCGTGTGCGCGGCGCTCATCGCCCCCGTCACTCGCCATGCCGAACCCGCTCGCTTCGTGCTTCGTCTACGCCCTGTCCGTCGCCACCGCGCTGCTGGCCGTCGCCCTCGCCGCGCCGGAGGCCGCCGCGCAATCGCCGACGTGGCAGCCGCGCGCGGTCAACAGCCCGCCGGCGCGCAACAGCAGCCCGGCGGCGTATGACGTCTACCGCGGCGTGACGACGCTGTTCGGCGGGTACGACGGCACGGGCACGCCGCTCGGCGATACCTGGGAGTGGAACGGCACGCTGTGGGCGCCGCGGCTCACCGCGCTGCGGCCCGCGCCGCGCTGGGGGCACAGCATGGCCTTCGACAGCAAGCGCGGCCGCGTGGTGCTGTTCGGCGGCTACGACGGCAGCGTGTGGCGCAACGACACGTGGGAGTGGGACGGCTTCGCGTGGACGCAGCGCAGCCTGCCGACGGCGCCGACGGCGCGCGGCTATTTCGGCATGACCTATGACGCGGCGCGCGGCGTCGTGGTCGTCTTTGGCGGCGCGGGCAACCTCGCCATCTTCGGCGACACGTGGGAGTACGACGGCTTCGGCTGGACGCAGCGCAGCCCCGCCAGCGCGCCGAGCCCGCGCCGCGGCGTCGCGATGGCGTGGGACGAGACGCGCCGCGAAACGCTGCTGTTCGGCGGCGGCGACGGCACGACCGTCGGCAACGACCTGTGGGCGTGGAACGGCGCGACGTGGAGCCAGAAGACCGTCGCCGCAGCGCCGCCGGCGCGCTGGGAGGGCTACTTCGCCTTCGACGGCAACTGCGGCCGCGCGCTGCTGTATGGCGGCGCCGACCTGACGTTTTCCAACAACCTCAACGACAGCTGGGCGTGGGACGGCCTGCAGTGGACGCAGCTCAGCGGCGCGCAGCCGCCGGCCCGCCACGGCGCGGCGATGGTGTACGACGCCCAGCGCGGCCAGTTCGTGCTGTGGGGCGGCCGCGACGCCGCGGGCTTCCGCAACGACACGTGGGAACTCGGCCCGTCGTGCAGCCGCACGATGTCGGTGGTGGCAGCGCCGGTCGTCGGCCAGACCGCGCAGTTCCGCTACGACTACCCGCCGGCGGCCGGCGCGCTGCACTTCTGCTGGACGCTGGTCACGCCGCGCCAGCCGGCGGCGTTCGCGGTGCCGATCCCGGGCTTGCCGACGATCGGCCTGTGCCGGGTGGATCTGTTCAATCAGTTGCTGGATCCGGCGGGGTTCTTGGACGGGAGCGGTGGGCTGGTGACGGCGGTGCCGATTCCGGCGAGCACGGTGTTCAACGGGTTCCAGTTCGACGTGCAGTCGGTGGATCTGGACCTGTTCACGCTGTCGCTGCGGTGGGCGGAGAACGATGTGGAAGCGACGACTGCGGCGGTGACCGCGCCGGTGGCGAGCTTCACGGCGACGCCGACGAGCGGGAATGTGCCGCTGGTCGTGCAGTTCGCGGACACGTCGACCAACTTCCCGTCGTCGTGGCAGTGGGACTTCAACAACGATGGCACGATCGACTCGACGCAGCAGAACCCATCGTGGACGTACACGAGCAACGGCGTGTACTCGGTGCGGCTGGTGGCGACGAACTTCGTCGGCAGCGGGGCGGTGACGCGCAGCAACCTGGTGTTCGTTGGGCCGTTGCTGCCGAAC
>JBEITC010000582.1:0-2091 GCA_040375075.1 Planctomycetota bacterium
AACTACGGCACGCAGATCGGCCTCGGTGACGACACCCTGCTGCCGGCGCAGGCCCTCGGCTTCAACTTCCCGATGGGTGCGACGAACTACACGCACATCATCCCGAACACGAACGGCGTCGCGTTCCTGCACACGGCCGCCCCCGGCGCGCTCGGCACGACGGCCACCGGCTACAGCACGAACTCCGCGACGATGCTGACCAACCTCCGCGGCGCCGCCGGCGGCGCGCCGCGCCTCGCCGCGTACTGGCGCGACATGAACTACACGGCCGCCAACTCCGGCGCCGTGTTCAGCAACACGACGGTCCCGAACCGTTGCGTCATCACGTGGAGCAACGGCGTGCACTTCGGCCAGACGGCGCCGGTGTTCACCTTCCAGATGCAGGTCTTCGCCGACGGCCACGTCGAGTACTTCTACGGCCTCGGCGCGACCAACACGGCGCTCGGCTCGATGGTCGGCGTATCGCAGGGCGGCGGCATCGCGGATCCGGGCATCAGCGACCTGTCGGTCGCGTCGACCGGCGTGTCGACGTCGCGCATCGTCTACCAGTCGTTCCCGACGCTGAACTCGTTCGACCTCGCGACGACCAACGTCAGCTTCTTCCCGAACGGCGGCGGCGGCTACGACGTCGTGCCGGTCGCGTGCGTCCCGGCCAACAGCACCAGCTACGGCGACGGCTGCTACAAGAACTCGGCGACGTTCTACGAGAACTTCCCGGCCAACACGATCGACCTGTCGAACGCGTCGATCCGCCTCACCCCGACGGGCGTCGGTTACGCCGTCACGCCGGGCACGACGTCGGCGTTCTACACGCACACGGTCGCCGGCCTCGCGCTGGGCGACGACGCGAACGGCACGCTCGCGCTGCCGACCGCCTTCAACTACCCGGGCGGCTCGACGAGCACGCTGACGATCTGCAGCAACGGCTACATCTGGCTGCAGCCCAACACCAGCGCGGACTTCTCGCCGACCGTCGCCGAGATCTACAGCGGCGCGGCGCGCCTGATGCCGATGTGGTGTGACGGCGTCCCGGACGGCGCGGCCAACGTCAACAACGTGTTCGCCGAGGTCGACGCGGTCAACAACAAGGCCTACGTCTCCTGGCTCAACATCCCGATCTTCGGCGGCGTCGGCGGCACGATGAACGTCCAGTGCGAGATCGAACTGGCGACGGGCAGCGTCGAGTACCGCTACGGCGCGATCTCGTGCGGCAACGTCAGCATCGTCGGCTGGACCCCGGGCACCGGCGTCTCGACGATCGACTTCGGCAACCGCGACCTGAGCACGGTCGTCCCGGCCGGCTTCACGGTCGGCACGCCGGAGTACCGCGCCATCAGCCAGACGGCGACGGCGCCGGTCGCCGGCAGCACGATGACCTTCACGGTCAACAACATCCCGGAGATCGCCCCGAGCACGTACGTCGGCCTGCACATCCTGAGCCTCGGCCAGATCAACCCGGGCTTCGACCTGGGCGTCCTGGGCGCGCCGGGCTGCTCGTCGTACGTGACGACGCTGGACCTGACCCAGTCGCAGGTCAGCTTCACGAACTCGCAGTCCTACACGTTCGCGGTGCCCGCCGGCATCACCGGCGTGTCGCTGTACTCGCAGGTCGCCGCGCTGGTCCCGCCGGGCTCGCTGAACGCGTTCGGCCTGGTGACGAGCAACGGCCTGAAGCACACGATCAACACGTTCTGATCGGAGCGTGACGACCGCGCGCCCTGCGGCGCGCGCACGGCGAGCCAGGCGCCCCGAAAAGGGCCCTGGCTCGCTGCGCTTCCAGGGCCGATGCTTGGCGCGTGGACCGCATCGGCTTCGCCAAGGACCAGCTCCGGCTGCTGCAGCTCGAACGCGCGGCGGAGATCGCCGAGGCCGAGCGGTTGCTGCGCACGCGCAGCGATGCCGAGCTGCAGGCGCGCGGCGTGTCGCTGGCGCGGCTCGAGGTCGTCGACCTGGAGCCGGGCTTCGGCGGGCGGCTGCACGTCGTCCTGCGGCCGAGCCGCGGCGGCCAGCTGCCCGCCCATCGCTTCGGCCCCGGCGACGTCGTTGCCCTGCGCGAGCGTCGCGAGGATCGGCCGCTTTGCGGCGGCGTGC
>JBEITC010000421.1:0-3679 GCA_040375075.1 Planctomycetota bacterium
CGGGCGTCACCCGCCGCCGGCTCGAGGCCGAGGATGCGCCGCATCTCGCGCGCCACCGCCTCGGCGTCGCGCTCGCCCATCGAGACGCCGCCGCCCGTCGGAAGCGGGCGTTGCGTGGCGACCGGGACCGGCCGCTCGGGCTGCGGCGACGGCAGCGACGACGGCCGCTGCGCCGCGCGCTCCCGCGCCTGCTTGGCGGCCTTGGCGACGTTGCCGAGCAAGCCGGCGAGCCAGACGACGGCCACCAGCAGCAGGACCGGATTGCGCGCGAAGAACTCGATCAACCGGTCCACGGCTCACTCCTGGCCCGGCATCTTCTTGCGCTGGCTCTCCGCCGACTGCTGCGACTCCTCGCCGAGCGCGATCTGCGTGCGCATGCGCGTGTCGGCCTCGAGGTTCTTGATGCGCTGGTAGTCGAGGATGCCCAGGTGCCCGCTGCGGAACGCTTGCGCCATCGCCTGCGGCACCTCGGCCTCGGCCAGCACGAGCTTGGCGCGGTTGGCGGCGATCTCGGCGACGTTCTCCTGCTCGGCGGCGACGGCCATGGCGCGGCGGCTCTCGGCGGCGGCCTGCGCGACGCGCTTGTCGGCCTCGGCCTGGTCGGCCTGCAGACGCGCGCCGATGTTGTCGCCGATGTCGACGTCGGCGATGTCGATCGAGAGGATCTCGAACGCGGTGCCGGCGTCGAGGCCCTTGCCGAGCACGCCCTTGCTGATGCGATCGGGGTTCTCGAGCACGTCCTTGTGCGAGTCGGCCGAACCGATCGTCGAGACGATGCCCTCGCCGACGCGGGCGATGATCGTCTCCTCGGTGGCGCCGCCGACGAGGCGCTTGATGTTGGTGCGCACCGTCACGCGCGCCTTCGCCAGCACCTGGATGCCGTTCTTCGCCATCGCCGCGACCTTGCCATCGGGCGGGCAGTCGATGACCTTCGGCGTCACCGACGTCTGCACGGCGTCGAGCACGTCGCGGCCGGCGAGGTCGATCGCCGCGGCCTGGCGGAAGTCGAGCCCGAGGTTGGCGCGGTCGGCGGCGATCAGCGCCTGCACGACGTTGAGCACGCGGCCGCCGGCGAGGTAGTGCGCCTCCAGCTCGCGGACGTTGAGCGGCAGGCCGGCCTGCGTCGACGAGATCGCCGCGCGCACGATCACCGTCGGGTTGACCTTGCGCAGCGACATGCCGACGAGCTGGAACAGCCCGATCGGCGTGCCCGACATGTAGGCCTGGATCCAGAGGTTGAGGAACTTCAGCAGGACGAGCAGCAGGACGACGAGCAGCAGGATGGCGATGGCGAGCGGCCAACCCCAACCCGGGAGGGCGAACGGCGACGGAACGGCAGCGGCGGTCATGGTCATGGCAGTGGACATGCGGTGGACTCGGTCAGGATGCGTTGGGGATGCGATCAGGCGCGGCGGCCGACGACGACACGGTTGCCGGCGACGTCGAGCACCACCACCGGGCAATCGGCGTCGAGCATCTCGCCACGGGTGACGACGTCGACGCGCGCGCCGTCGATGCGGGCGAAGCCGGCGGGGCGCAGCGCCGAGACGGTGACGCCGTGCTTGCCGACGAGCGCGCGCAGCGCCGGATCCTCGGCCGTGCCGACGGACTGCGGTCCGGAGAGGATCATCGCCTTGCCAAAGCGCGTCTTCGGCAACAGCTTGAAGGCCAGCGTCAGCACGACCGGCGAGGCGATGGCTTCGAAGGCGACCATCGTCGCGCCGAAGGCGACCGACTGCTGGAAGGCGACGAAGATCGCCGAGAGCAGCGCGATCGCAGCCGCCGTGGCGATGACGCCGAAGGAGACGAACACGACCTCGGCGACGAGCAGCAGCAGGCCGACGACGCACAGCAGCGCCACCAGACCGACGCTGCCGCGTTCGCCCGCGCGGTCTTGCGGCGGCTCGGCGGCCACGACGACGCGCGTGCCTTGCACGTACAGCACGCGCACCGGCGTGCCGGCTTCGACGAAGGCGCCCTCGGTGACGACGTCGACGCGCTCGCCGTCGAGGTCCATCGCGCCGGTCGGCCGCAGCACGGTGGCGGCGGAACCGACGCGACCGACGTAGGCCATCAGGCCCTTGTCAGCCAACCCGAGCCCGCTGCCGGCGACTGCGCCCGCGGGCGCGGGCGGCGTCAGGAAGACGCGGTTGAACCACGGCACCTTGGGAAGCACGCGCCACATCACCGCGCCGAGCACCAGCACGGTCGCGAACAGCAGCGTCAGGTTGCCGAGGTTGGCGAGGAAGATCGCCTCCTCGGCGGCGTTGCCGGGCAGCACGAACGACTGCCGGCTCAGCACCAGCGAGAGCACGAGGCAGAGGAAGCCGACCGCGCCGAAGATCACCGTTCCCGGCAGCAGGAAGACCTCGACGCCGATCGCGGCGATGCCGAGGAAGAACACGACGATCTCCTCGATCTCGGCGAGGCCGACGAGGTAGCCGTGGAACATCGCCAGCAGCAGGAAGGCGACGCCGAACAAGCCTGGCACGCCGACGCCGGGCGTCTTCACCTCGACGACCAGCAGCAGGAAGCCGGCGACCAGCAGGAACGGCTGCAGCAGTTCGAGCCAGCCGACCATGTCCTCGGCCCACGAGCCGCCCAGCTCGCCCATCGTCGCGCGATCGAAGGCCAACACGTCGGCGAGCTGGTCGAACGACTGCAGCGTGCCACCGGACAGGCCGAAGTCCTCTGCCTCCTGCGCACTGACCATCAGCGGCCGCGTCAGCGCGCGCTCGCCGAGGAGCTTGCCGCCGGCGGCCTGCAGCGGCGCGATCTCGCCGCGCTCGAGCACCTGTTGGCGCTCGACGCCGCCCTGGCGCACGGTCGCGGCGATCATCTGCAGGCGCGGATCGGCCATCGCGAGCGCCAGCTTCTCGGCGTCGGCGCGGAACTTCGGGTCGCGCGCGGCGAGCCGGCCCCGCATCGCCGCGCGCGCCGCATCGAGGCGCGCGTCGGTCGCCGCGTCCGGCGCGCCGCTGAGCAGCTCGCCGAGGTCCTGTTCGGGCTTCTCGACCTCGCCCCAATCGGTGCGCGTCAGGCAGTAGACGCGATCGCAGCAGAGCGCCAGCGCCGCGGCGCCGTGCACGATGCGGCCCGACAGCACGGCGACCGTCGGCACGGTCGTGCGCTGCACGTGGTCGAGCAGGCTCTGCACGTCGTCCGCGTCTTCGCCCTGGCTGCCGGCGTCCTCCAGCCGGAAGACCACGAAGGAGCAACTCGCCGCATCGGCTTGGCGCAGCGTGCGGTGCAGGCGCGCCACCTCGGTGGTGCCGAGCTTGCCGCGCAGCGTCACCGACAGCACCCGCGGCGCCTCGGCCGCTTCCTGCGGCATGGCGGCGGTGGCAGCGGGCAGCAGGCCGCCAACGACGGAGAACGTCGCCAGCAAGGCGAGGACGAACCACGACCGGAAGGAACGCAGCGACGTCGTCACAGGCACAGGTGTAGCAAAGTGGCCAAGCGATGGCACGATCCGTCGCCGGGCTGCCGCCGCATGAGCCGGACGCGTCGACCGGTCGATAGGGCAGCATGCCGCCAACCGCCGCTGACGCCGCTGCTGCCGCCCGCGCCGCCGCGTCGGCCGTGCTCGCCGCCGCGGCGACCCTACGGGAACGACCCGATGCGACCCGACTGGCCCAGGCAGCGCTGCGCGCGGCGCGCGCGGCGCTCGCGCCGGCCC
>JBEITC010000542.1:0-2474 GCA_040375075.1 Planctomycetota bacterium
CACCTGCAGCAGGGCAACGCCGCCTACGCGCAGGCGCTCGCCGCCGGCAAGGCAGCACCCGCGCCGGCAGACCGCCCCGCCGGCGCTGGCAAGCACGTCTGCGCGGTCGTCGTCTGCGCCGACGCGCCGGTCGACGCCGCCGCGCTGCTCGGCCTCGCCCGCGCCGACGCGCTGGTGGTCGCCGTGCCCGGGCCGTTCGTCGCGGCCGAAACCGTGGCGCTGCTCGAACGCGCCGTCGTCGACCACCGGCTCTCGCTCGTCGTCGTGCTGGGCCACACGGACTGCGAATCGCTCGCCGAGCGCCGCGAAGCCGACGCGCTGCGCCGGCGCCGCGACGCCGTGCACGCTGAAGCGCAACGCCGCGGCGAGCCGCTCGCGCCGACCGCGGTGCGCATGCAGCGTGACCTGCTGGTCGCCAGCTCGGAACTGCTGCGCCAGCGCTGCGAGGCGGACCAGTTGCGCGTGCTGCCGGCGACGTTCGACGCGCGCACCGGCGCCGTGCAGTACTGCCAGCGCGCCGCGGATGCGCTGCCGGTCTCGCCGGTGAAGTGACGGCGGCGGCGATTCCTTCGCCTCCCCCCTCCCGCTGCGCCGCGCGTTCGCTCCAATGAGCGCCGCGCGTCGCCTCGCCGTGGCGCGCGCTCCCCTCCGCCTCGTCTCCCGCCTCCCCATGCCCACCCAGCTCGGCGCGTACAGCGGACGCTTCGACGCCATGATCCGCCCCGTGCTCGCGCCGCTCGAGCGCGCGATCGCGGCGCTGGCTGCCGCCGACGCCGACGTGCCGGGCAAGGCGCTGCACGGGCCGCTGCGTGAACTGCGCCACCAGGCGCAGGCCTTGTGCGACAAGGTGCAGGAGCAGCAGGCGTACGTGCTGCTGTTCGGGCCGCTGAAGAGCGGCAAGTCGACGCTGATCAACGCGCTGGCCGGCGCGTACGTCAGCGAGGTCAGCAGCCTGCCGGCCTATCCGTGCATCGTCTTCGTCGGCGCCGGCGCGCGCCGTGAGTACCTCGCGACCCGCTACGACGGCTCGACGCAGACCTGGACCGACGCGCAGGAGTTCGCGCGCGACCTCGCCGCAGCGCACGTCGAGCTCGCCGCCGCGCTGCGCGCCGCCGAGCAGAAGGGCCTCGCCTTCGAGCCGCAGGAACGCTTCCCGCAGGCGATCCGTCGCGTCGACGTGCGCGTGCCCGACAGCGCGCTCGCCGCCGCCGGCGCCGTGCTGGTCGACACGCCCGGCCTCTACACGCGCATGCGCTTTGGCTACGACCGCATGACGCGCGAGTTCCGCAACGCTGCGGCGTGCGCGGTGTTCGTCGTGCGCAGCGACACGCTGTTCCTGGAGCAGGCCTTCGCCGAGTTCCACCAGCTGCTCGACCTGTTCTCGCGCGTGTTCCTGGTCGTCAACGTCGACAGCCACAAGCGCGACCTCTCGCCCGACGGCAAGCTGGTGCCGAGCCTCGAGCAGACGCAGCCCGAGCGCGTGCTGCAGGCGTTCGAAGCGCTGGCGATGACGCCGCAGCTGCAGGCGGCCGCCGCCGCCGGCCGGTTGCGCCTGCACGCCTGCGACCTGCAGCGCGCCGCGAGCTGGTCGCTGCAGCGCGCCGACGGCGCCCCGGCGCCCGCCGACTTCGCCGCCTTCGAGTCCGAGCTGCGCGGCTTCCTCGGCAGCGCCGAGTACCTCGCGGCGTTCCTGCGCGACTCGCTGCAGCGCGCGCGCTCGTTGCTCTCGGAGGCGGGCATCCTGCTCGCCGGCGCCGACGTGCAGCGCCTGCGCCAGCGGCTCGCCGAGCACGACGAGCGCGTCGGCTGGACCGGCGCCGAGGAACAGCGGCTGCAGGCCGCGCTCGCCGTCGATCTCGCGCCGGCCTTCGCGCCGATCACCGGCGAGGTCGCCCTCGCCGCCGCGAACGCGGCCCGCGACGCCGGCGCGCGCCTGCTGCGCGGTCTCGGCGCTTCGATCGACACGTGGTTCCTCTCCGGCCACAGCCTGCAGACGCTGCAGCGCGAACACTGGCAACCGCTGGTCCGCGAATACCGCGCAGCGGCGGTCGCCGTCGGCCGCGCCGCGGTCGAGGCCGCGCTGAGCCAGGCGCAGTGCGGCCTGGCGCTGCCGACCGGCGTCGCCGAGCTGCTGCGCCGTGCTGGCATCGACGCGCGCGCAGTGCTGCTGCGCAGCTTGGAGCGCCTGGGCGCGACGACGTGGCCCGACGGCGAAGACGTGCCCGTCGACGTCGCCGCCATCCCGCTGCGGCGCACGTTCGCCGACGTCGTCGCGTTCCGCAGCGGCGCGCGCGTGCGCGAGCGCACGTTCGGCCCGGCGGCAGCGCCCGACGCGCGCATCCCCGCCGCCGAGAAGGCCGCGCGGCTGGGCGAGCAAGGCCGGCTGCACCTGCACCAGTGCGTGGCGCGTTTGCGCGCCGGCCTGCAGACGGCCACCGAGACGGCGCTGCGCCAGCACTTCGGCGAGCGCTTCG
>JBEITC010000107.1:0-9688 GCA_040375075.1 Planctomycetota bacterium
CAGCGTGGCCGAGCCGGGCTGCGTAGGCGTGCAGCCGGGCCGCGGGGGCCGACAGGGTCAGGTTCAACCAGGATGCCGCGTTCATCCGCCGCCGCTAACCCACCCGGCGCCGCCTCCACCCCGGCCCAGGCGCAGATCGGGCAGGCCGCCGGCACATGGCCGCGGGCCGGGCAGTGTTCACGCCCAAAGAAGATGATCTGCAGGTGCAGGTCGTTCCAGCGCTCGCGCGGGAAGCTGCGCACGAGGTCGCGCTCGGTGCGCTCGACGCTGCTGCCGTTCGACAGTCCCCAGCGCCACGCGAGGCGATGGATGTGCGTGTCGACCGGGAAGCTCGGCACGCCGAAGGCCTGCGCCATCACCACGCTCGCGGTCTTGTGGCCGACGCCGGGCAGCCGTTCGAGCGCGTCGAGGTCGCGCGGCACCTCGCCGCCGTGCTCGGCGCAGAGGATCGCCGACAGCCCGACCAACGCCTGCGACTTGGTCGGCGACAGGCCGCATGGGCGGATCAGCGCGCGCACCTCGTCGACCGGCAGTTGCGACATCGCCTGCGGCGTGCGGGCGCGCGCGAACAGCGCCGGCGTGACCTGGTTGACGCGTTCGTCGGTGCACTGCGCCGACAGCACGACGGCGCACAGCAGCGTGAACGGATCGCCGTGATCGAGCGGCACCGGCGGCTTCGGGAACCGCTCGTCCAGGATCGCCTGGATGCGCGCCGCCTTGTCCTGCCGCTTCATGGCCGCCTGCATAGCCTTCGCCGCGCCGGGAACCAACGCCGTCCCTGGCGCGCGGCGGCGGCCCGGCCTAGCCTCTTCGCCCCCGATGAGCGATCCGGCCTTTGCGCAGTGGTTCGAAACCGTGTGGTCCGACCGCGAGGACCGCGCCTTCAAGGAGCTCTTCGGCAACCTCGGCGAGGGCGTCTACACCGCCGGCGCGAGCGCGTACCAGCGGTACGGCAAGAAGCCGCATCCCGGCTGGCTCAACCACGGCGTGTTCGCCTGCCCGCCGAATCCGACGCGCGATTCGTGGCTGTACGTCACGTCGGGGCTGAGCAATCCGTGGAACCTCGACCAGCCGGGCCAGGACCCTTCGGGCTTCTCGGGCCTGGGCTTCGAACTCGCCATCGAGACGCCGCAGTCGGCGCCGTGGGCCGTGTCGCTGCTGCACAACCTGATGGCCTACGAACTGCTGGTCGCCGTCGGCACGTACGAAGATCAGGACCTGCTCGAGTACGGCAACCGCGTGCCGCTCGGCGGCTCGATCACGCCCGAGTTCGACAGCGCCATCCGCTGGCTGCTCGTCGAGGCGCCCAAGCACTACGCGGCGTCGTTCCAGCTCGCCTCGGGCCGCGTCGACGTCTTCCACCTCGTCGGCGCGACCGACGCCGAGGTCGAGCTCGCGCGCCAGAACGACCAGGAGGTGCTGGTGGCGCTGCTGCAGACGGGGGGCGCGTGGCCGCGCACGGACGCGGCGCGCGCCAGCCTGCGATGAACCCGACCGACCCGCGCTGCCACAAGGGGCCGCCGCTGTCGCCGTGCATCAAGGTCTGCCACGTCGACCGCGCGTCGGGCCTGTGCGTCGGCTGCTGGCGCACGACCGACGAGATCGCGGCGTGGTTCCGCATGCCCGACGACGGCAAGCGCGCGATCCTGGCCGAACTGCCCGAGCGCCAACGGCGCGCGGGTCGGTAGCGCGCGGTCCCCGCGCCGTCGCGCTGGACCGGCGCGGCGCGCCGCTGCACGATGCGGACCCGCCGATGCCCGCACCCGATCCGTCGCAAGCGCCGCGCCCGCTGCGCATCCGTCCGCTCGCCGAGCGCAAGAACCTCGTGCGCAAGGAGGACTTCGCCAAGGCGCTGCCGCCGACGCCGGGCTTCCTGCAGTGGTTCGAGGCCTTGCCGGAGATCTACGGCAGCAAGGCGCTGAAGCAGGTCGTCGATCGCGTCGTGACCGCGCGCCAGCAGGGCCGCGAGGTCGGCGTGTCGCTCGGCGCGCACGTGCTCAAGGTCGGCCTGTCGCCGCTGATCATCGACCTGATGCGCCGGGGCCTCGTCACGCACGTCGCCACCAACGGCGCGTCGGCGATCCACGACTGGGAGACCGCCTACCAGGGCGCCACCAGCGAAGACGTGGCGCAGAACCTGCCGGACGGCTCGTTCGGCTTCTGGCGCGAGACGATGACGGCGCTCAACGGCGCGGCCAAGCGCGCGCACGAACGCGGCGAGGGCTACGGCCTCGCCATCGGCCGCACGATCAACGAGGCGAACCTGCCGCACCGCCAGCTGTCGGTGTTCGCCGAGGCCGCGCGGCTCGGCGTGCCGGCGACCGTGCACGTCGCCTTCGGCTGCGACATCACGCACATGGACCCGGAGCTCGATGGCGCAGCGCTCGGCGCGGCGACGCAGAAGGACTTCTGGACCTTCGCCGACACCGTCGGCCGGCTCGAGCACGGCGTGTGGATGAACGTCGGCTCGGCGGTGATCATGCCCGAGGTCTTCCTCAAGGCGGTGTCGATCGCGCGCAACCGCGGCCAGCTCGGCGCCGACTTCCTCACCGCCAACTTCGACATGCTGCAGCACTACCGCGCCGTCACCAACGTCGTGCAGCGGCCGCCGAAGGAAGGCAAGTCGATCACCGCGATGCACGAGATCGTGCTGCCGCTGCTGCACCAGGCGCTGTTGTGCACGGCGCAGGCGCGCGGCGTGCTGCAGGAGCCCCGCTGATGGAAACGCCCGCCGCCACCAACCGCCGTCTCGCCGAGGTCCTCGCCGGCCTGCCGCAGGCCGAGGTGCTCGTCGTCGGCGACCTGATCCTCGACCGCTACGCCGACGGCAAGACGACCCGCGTGTCGCCCGAGGCGCCGGTGCTGGTGTTCGAGGCCGGCGCCGAGCGCTACCTGCTCGGCGGCGCCTGCAACGTCGCCGCCAACCTGCGCGAACTCGGCGCCGCCACGGCGGTGCTCGGCGTCATCGGCGACGACGAGGGCGGCCGGCAACTGGCCAAGCTGCTCGCCGACGCCGGCATCGAGACGCGGGCCCTGGTCATCGACCGCACGCGGCCGACGACCCGCAAGACCCGTTACGTCGCCAAGACGCTGCAGGTGCTGCGCGTCGACGAGGAGAGCCGCGCGCCGGTCGCCGGCGACGCCGAGCGCGCGATGCTGGCCGTGCTCGAGCAGCGGCCGTTCCCGTGGCGCAGCGTGCTGCTGAGCGACTACGGCAAGGGCGTGCTGACGCCGCGCGTCATCCAGGCCGCGATCGCGGCGGCGCGTTCGCGCGGCGGCGTCGTCGTCGTCGATCCCAAGGGCAAGGACTACTCGATCTACCGCGGCGTCGACCTGCTGACGCCCAACCGCGAAGAGGCCGAGGCCGCGACCGGGGTGTCGATCCGCACGACGGACGACATGCAGAAGGCCGCGCGCTCGCTGCGCGAGACCACCGGCATCCGCAACGCGGTGATCACGCTCGGCAAGGACGGCATCTACTTCGAGACCGACGACGGCTCGCACCGCATCCTGCCGACCGAGGCGCGCGCGGTGTTCGACGTCACCGGCGCTGGCGACACCGTGGTGTCGATGCTGACCTACTGCCGCACCTGCGGCGTCGGTCTCGAGGACAGCCTGCGCCTCGCCAACCACGCTGCCGGCATCACCGTCGCCAAGCTCGGCACCTGGGCCCCGAGCCGCCGCGAGGTGCTGGCGCGCCTGGGCGACGCGCCGGGCAGCGAGGGCAAGGTGCTGACGCGCGAGCAGGCGATCGAGGTCGCCGGCCGCCTGCGCGCCGAGGGCAAGCGGCTGGTGTTCACCAACGGCTGCTTCGACATCCTGCACGCCGGCCACTGCGACTACCTGCAGAAGGCGCGCAGCTACGGCGACGCGCTGATGGTCGGCGTCAACACCGACGCGTCGGTGCGTCGGCAGGAGAAGGGGCCGGGCCGACCGATCAACGGCATGGAGGACCGCGCCGCCGTGCTCGCCGCGCTCGCCGCGGTCGACTACGTGGTCGCGTTCGACGACGACACGCCGAAGGCGCTGATCGAAGCCGTCACGCCGCACGTGCTCGCCAAGGGCGAGGACTGGCGCGACAAGGGCGTCGTCGGCCGCGAGTGGGTGGAGCAGCACGGCGGCCAGGTCGTGCTGGTGCCGCTGGTCGCCGGTCGCTCGACGACCAGCGTCGTGCAGAAGATCCTGCAGCAGGGTCGTTGAGATTGGGTCGTTGAGATTGGGTCGCTGAGCTTGGGTCGCTGAGAACGGGTCGCCGCCGCCGTCGCGCAGCAGCCCGAGCCGCGCGCGCTGCGTTCCCGAGGCCGTCGCTGGCTGCTTGCCCGCAGCGTCAGCGATCCAGCCGGCGGCGCCTTCGCGACGGACCACCGCTCATCTGCAGGGCGCGCGCGATGCGCTGCGGGTCGCGGGCCGGTTCGGTGCACAGTCGATGCGGCGCGGGCGTGATGCCGACGCGTCCGAGGTCGAGGCGGTCGGCGTCCCAGCAGGCGACGATGCCGGGCTCGCTCTCGGTGTGGCCGTCGCTGTGCAACCGCATCGCCTCGCACAGCTGTTCGAAGCGGCGGCCGTCGAGTTCGGTCAGCACGCCGCGTTGGCGCAACTCGACGGCGAAGTCGGCGGCGCGACCGCCGTGGCCGGGGTCGATGCCGTCGTCGTGCCGCTGGCTGTCGTGCAGGAAGGCGAACCACGCCAGCAGTCGCGGGTCGACGTCGAGCGCGGTCGCGAGCGCGCGGCCGTGCCAGAACACGCGGCTCCAGTGCGGCAGTCCGTGGATGCCGTGGCCGAGGTCGAGCCGGAAGCGCGGCCGCACGACGTGCAGCGCCTTCTGCACGATGAGCGGGCAGCGCGGGTCCATGGCGGCGCAGCATACCGGTCGTCCGCCGTGGATCGCCCGCCGTCGCCGCGCGACGGTCGCTCCGTTCAGGTCGCGACGGCCTGCGCGGCGGCCTGCATCGTGCGTTGCGCTGGCGGCGCTGCTTCGTTGCGCAGCCGGCAGACGGCCGCCATCACCTGCAGCGCGCGCTTGCCGAGTTGCGGGTCCTTGTCGCCGCGGCGTCCGAGGTCGTTGAGCGACAGCACGCCGACGGGCCGTTCGTGCTCGTCGACGACCGGCAGGCGGTGCAGCTGATGCATCGTCATGCGGTCGACGGCGACGCCGAGGTCGTCGTCGGCGCGCACCGAGACCAGCGCCTTCGACATCGCGTCCTGCACGCGCAGCTCGTGGAGCGGCTTGCCGGTCGACCACGCCGCCATGCAGACGTCGCGGTCGGTCACCATGGCGCCGACGCGGCCGTCCTTGTCGACGACCGGCAGGGCGCCGCAGTCGTTCTGCCACATCAGCGCAGCAGCGTGCGCGAGGCGGTCGTGCGGATGCACGGTGACGGCGGGGGAGGACATCAGGTTCTTGGTCTTCATGGCGGTCTCCTTCGTTCGCGCGCCGCGAAGCGCAGCGCGTGACCGAGACCATGGCACTTCGCGGTCGCCAGCGCGATTCGCCGAGCAGGGCACGCCGCGCCGGCGCAATGCGTAGGGGGATGCGGCAGGGACCGGTGCGGCCCTACGGCCTCGGCGTCGCGCGATTGCGCCGACGATCGACTGACCGGATCGCGCGCCGATCCCTACATCCAGGAGCACGGGATCGACGCCGTGTCGTCCCGCCCCCTGACACGAGGAGAACTGCAATGACCGACCTTAAGACCTGGACCCCGTTCCGCTTCCTGCGCCACGATAAGACGAACAACCAGACGCCGGCTCGCGTCGGCAATGGCGTGCCGCGCAACTTCGTCAACGTGCGCGACGAGGTCGAGCGCATGATGGATCGCGTCTGGAGCGATCCGTTCGCCAGCCTGGAGACGCCGGACCGCTGGTTCGGCGACTTCCGCCAGGGCGACTTCACGCCGAAGCTCGACGTCACCGACGACAAGGACGCGCTGCGCGTCGCCGTCGAGATCCCGGGCGTCGAACTGAAGGACCTCGACATCGAGTGCCAGGACGGCCTCTTGTCGATCAAGGGCGAGAAGAAGCACGAAGAGACCAGGAAGGAAGACGGCTGCTACCGCACCGAGCGCAGCTACGGCTACTTCCAGCGCACCGTGCCGCTGCCGGCCGAGATCGACGCCAACAAGGCGGAGGCGAAGTTCGACAAGGGCGTGCTGACGATCCGCCTGCCGAAGACCGAGCGCGCCAAGGCGCAGACGACGAAGATCGCCGTCAAGCCGGGCAGCTGAGCGCGCGCCGCGGGCGCGCCCTTCCCGGCGCCCTGCGGTTCGCCGTGGCGCTCGGCCCGCGTGGGCCGGGCGATCGCGGCGGGCGCCGGCACGGCGAGGCTGCCAGCAGCCCGGCGCCGCCGCCTACTTCGCGCCCTTCGCCGCCCCGCGCGTCGCCGCCTGCAGCAAGCCATCCTGCGCCATCAGCGCCTCGATCGCGTCCGGCGTCGACGGCACGCCAGCGCTCAGCACCTCGCAGCCGTCCGCGGTCACCAGGATGGTGTCCTCGATGCGGCAGCCCATGCCGACGTCGCGCAGGTACGCGCCCGGCTCGACCGTGATCACCATGCCCGGCTGCAGCACGTCGGGGTTCGGATCGTGCACGGCGAGGCCGACGTGGTGGCACGGGCCGTGGTCGTTCTTGTAGCCGCGATCGGTCAGCAGCTTGGCGCACAGCGCGCCGATCGCCGACAGCTTGGCGCCGGGCTTGACCTCGCGGATCAGCGCCTGCTGCACGTCGTGCACGTCCTGCACGAGCTTGCGTTGCGCTGGCGAGAACGTGCCCGACGCCGGGAACGTGCGCGTGACGTCGACGGCGTAGCCATGCAGCGTCGGCGCGTAGTCCATCACGATGAGGTCGTCGGCCTGCAGCGTCCGCGTCAGCGCGTTGTAGTGCAGGATGCAGCCGTTGGGGCCGCCGCCGACGATCGCGCCGTAGGCGTCGGGGCCAGCGCCGTGCAGCGAGAAGCAGAAGCGCGCGACGGCGGCGAGCCGGGCTTCGCCGACGCCCGGCGCGCACGAACGCATCGCCTCGGCGTGGCCGGCGGCGGTGACCTCGGAACAGCGGCGCAGGATCGCGAGCTCGTGCGCCGACTTGTGCGCGCGCAGCGCGTGCACGATCGGCTCCAGCGACTCGATGCGCAGGCCGTCGTGCGCCTTGCGCAGCGCGGCGACCATCGCTTCCTCGCGGCTGCTGCGGCCGTCGAAGCGGTCCTGCTGCATCTCGCGCGCGCCGTCGGCGGCCTTGCGCGGGGTGCTGCCGGTGCGCGCCGCCGGCTGGGTCAGCGTGAACATCACGGGCCGCGCGCCCGCGGCGTCGACGGCCAGCAGTTCGTCGAGCTGGCGATGCAGGCTGCGCACGTTGCCGGCGGCGCCGAAGCCGGTGCGCTTGGCGGCGGCTTCGCCCGGCGCCAGGAAGTCGCCGTCCCAGGTGGCCGTGAAGCGCGAGAACGGCGGCACCAGCAGTTCGTCGCGCACGAGCGCGCCGTCGGGACCGACGACGAGCAGCACGGCGAGGTCGGGCTCGGGCACGCCGGCGAGGTACAGGAAGTCCTGTAGCTGCACGAACGCGCCCATGTCCGCCTGGCGCGCGGCGCCGCGCACGACCACGACCGCGGTCTTGCCGTCGGCTTGCTTCGCCACCGCCTGCGCCACGGCCTCGCGGCGGGCGCGCAGTTCGGCGGGCGGCACGGGCCCGACGTCCGCCGAAGTCGCGATCGGAGCGGGAGCCTGGGCGATGGCCGCGGCGGCGAGCAGCAGCGGCAGGACGGAGCGTGCGGAGCAGGGCGCCATGCGTTGCACGATAGCGACGCCACGGCGGCTGTCGCCTGCGCGCGCGTCGGGTATGACGGACGCGATGCACCGCCTGTTCGCCGTCGCTTGCCTCGCCGCCGCCCTCGCCGGCCAGGATCCGGTCGCCGATCCGTTCGGCCACAGCCGCCACGGCGGCGAGTTCGACGAAGGCCCGCGCCGCGCCGCCTACGCGATGGCCGGCATGAGCGCGCAGGTGCGCTTCCCGGTGCAGGGCCTGTCGCCCGAGGCGCAGGCCTTCTTCGACCAGGGCGTCTGCCAGCAGCACGGCTTCTGGTACTTCGAAGCCGAGCGCAGCTTCCGACAGGTCGCGAAGCTCCAGCCCGAGTGCGCGATGGCGTACTGGGGCATGGCGATGGCCAACGTCGAGAACTGGCAGCGCGCCGCCGGCTTCGCCGCGCAGGCGGTGCAGCGCCAGCAAGGCCTGCCGGCGCGCGAGGCGCTGTGGATCGACGCGCTCGCGGCGCTGTACCAGATCGACGACGCGCAGAAGGCCGACCTGCAGTCGGGCGATGCCGAGAAGGTCAAGAAGGCGAAGGAGGCCGTCGTCGGCAAGAAGGAGCGCGACGAGAAGAAGCTGAATCGCGAGTTCCTGCGCCGCATCGAGGCGGTCGTCGCCGCGTGCCCCGACGACGTCGAGGCCAAGGCGTTCCTGGCGATCCAGAGCTGGCGCAACAGCGGCCAAGGCATCGAGATCTCCAGCCACGGCGCCGTCGACGCGCTGCTCGATCAGGTGTTCGCGCAGGCGCCAGCGCACCCGTCGCACCACTACCGCATCCACCTGTGGGACGGCGAGAAGGCCGAGCGCGCGCTGCGCTCGGCGGCGGCCAACGGCGCGAGCGCGCCGGCGATCGCGCACCAGTGGCACATGAGCGGCCACATCTACGCCAAGCTCCATCGCCACCGCGAGGCGAGCTGGCAGCAGGACGCCAGCGGTCGCGCCGACCACGCGCACATGATGCGCGACCGCGTGATGCCGTTCCTGATCCACAACTACGGCCACAACCAGGAGTGGCTGGCGCGCAGCCTCGGCTACGTCGGCGACGGCGAGGCGGCGCTCGCGATCGCGAAGAACATGGCGGCGCTGCCGCGCCACCCCAAGCACAACAAGCTCGACGCCGGCGACGACATCGCCGGCTATGCGCGCGCGCGCCTCGTGCAGCTGTGCGAGGACCTCGAGCTGTGGGCGGAAGCGGTCGCGCTCTGCCGCGATGGCTACCTCGAGCCCAATGGCACGGTGAAGGGCGAGGTGCAGCGGCTGGGCCTGCTCGGTCGCGCGCTGTTCCGCCTCGGTCGCGTCGACGAGGCGCAGCGCGTGGTCGCCGACGCCGACGCGCTGGTGGCGCGGGCGCGCGCCGAGCGCGCCGCCGCCATCGACAAGGCCGAGGACGAGGCGTTCGCCAACAAGACCGACCGCGGCAAGACGGTCGAGGCCATCGCCGAGGCCGGTCGCGAGCCGACCAACTCGGTGCGCTCCGTGCTCGACCTGCGGCGCGAACTCGCCGGCGAACGCAAGCTCGCCGCCGGCGACCCGAAGGGCGCCCTCGCCGAGTTCGAGGCCGTGGGGGACATGCCGCGGTGGCTGCTCGCCGACGCGCACGTCGCGGCTGGCAATGCCGACAAGGCGGTCGAGATCCTCGCCAAGGAGGTGAAGGACCGGCCGCGCCGCTTCGCCACCAGCGCGCGGCTGCTGCTGGCGCTGCGCGCGCAGAACAAGCCGGAGGAGCAGGCGCGCATCACCGAGCTCGCCGCCGAGCTCGCCGGCCCGCAGTTCGCCATCGGCCGCTCCGGCCTCGCCGCCCGCTCCGGCCTGCTGCCGGCGGACGGCGTCGTCCCGCACGCGCTCGGCGACGGCTTCGCCGCTGCGCGCGGCGCCGACTTCGGCGAGCGGCCCG
>JBEITC010000611.1:0-1948 GCA_040375075.1 Planctomycetota bacterium
GCAGCAGCGAGTACGTGGCGAGCGCGGGCGCTTCGTCGGTCTTGGTGTAGAGGATCGTCGGCTCGGCGGACATGGCGGGAGAGGAGACGTGCGGTTGGCGGCCGGGCTGCGACGGCGAGCCGTCGACGAGGGCGCGGCCAGGGCGGCGATGGGAACTTGCGCCGCGCGGTCGGTCAAAGGGAATCGCCCGGCTGCGCGCTTCGGACGCGTCGCGGCCTTGTCGCGGCGCGCGCTCGCACTAGCCTCAGGCGCGTGACCTCGCCCGCGCCCCGCGACCCCCGCCTCGTCGAAGAGCTGCTGGAGAAGAACCTCGACGGCCTCAAGGCCTTCCTGCGCGTGCGCGCCGGCGCGGCGATCCGCGCCCAGATGGGCCATTCGGATCTCGTCCAGTCGGTCTGCCGCGAAGTGCTCGAAGGCGCCGCCGACTTCGACTTCCAGGGCGAGGCCGCGTTCCGCAGCTGGCTGTACACCGCGGCGCTGCGCAAGATCGTCGAGAAGACGCGGCGCATGACCGCGGCCAAGCGCGACGTGCGCAAGCTCGAGTCGGCGGACGCGACCGGCGTCGTCGAGGGCGCGGTGCTGCAGGGCTACGCGACGGCGACGACGCCGAGCCTGATCGCGATGGGCAACGAGGGCGCGAAGAAGCTCGAAGAGGCGTTCGACGAGCTGACCGAGGAGCACCGCGAGATCATCACGATGGCGCGCTTCGTCGGCCTCGGCCACGCCGAGATCGCCGCGCAACTCGGCAAGAGCGAGGAGAGCTGCCGGCAGCTGCTGCGCCGCGCGCTGGTCAAGCTGTCGATGGCGCTGCAGAAGCGCGGCATCGAGGTCTGAGCGGCCGCGAAGGGGTCGGGGCGCGGGCTCGCAGATCACCCCTGGTGGCCGCCATCGCAGCCACGCCGAGCCAGCGACACCGACGGTTCGACGGAGCCTGAGCGGCGGCGATGCCGTCGGCATGCCACGCGCCAAGGGAGCGCGGTCGCGCGCGGAAAACCGCAGCCTGCGCGTCACGCGCCAGCCGCGCGCGCCATCCACGGGTCGTCCAACCAACCAGACCAAGGAACCCGATCATGAACCCGCTCCGCCTCCCCCTCGTCCGCACCGCCCTGCTCGCCGCCGCCGTCGCCGCGCCCGTCGCCGCGCAGTCGTTCGGCGCCACCCAGACCAAGTCCTACGGCAACTGGTACGCCGGCGGCGCGACCACGGCGCGCGCCAACGCGACCGTCGCGCTGCCGTCGCCCAACGACTTCCTCGCGCCGACGAGCCTGCGGGCGACCGCCAGCAACGTCGCCTCGGTGCGCCTGTTCGGCATGTCGCGCGAAGCCGCGGCGATGACGGCGTCGATCCGCGTCGACCACGTCGTCACCGGCCTCGGCAGCAACGGCCTGCAGTTCAGCAACACGTCGGCCGGCAGCTTCGCGGTGCGCCTCGCTGGCGCGACCGTGCTGTCGGACGCGCGCACCAACACGACGCTGTCCAACAACCTCGCCGCCAACGTCTTCGTCTCCGACGTGCCGACGTACACGGCGTCGCTGCTCGGCTTCGGCGTCACGGTGCGCGGCGGCGCCACCGGCCGCGCGCGCTACACGCTGACGCCGCAGTTCAGCTTCGCCAACGGCATGTCGGTCGCGCTCAACGGCCCGATCCGCACCAGCGCCATCGGCACGGCCGGCGCGTCGGTGAGCGCGCTCGGCGCGACCGCCGGCGTCACCTCGACCCTGACCTTCGCCGACACCAACGCCAACCTCGCGGTCACCGCCGCGCCGAGCGGCGTCACCGGCGGCATCTCGGGCACGATCCAGCAGATCCGCTTCGTCCTCGACGTCTTCGCCAGCTGCGCCGGCCTGACGGCGAGCCAGCGGCTCGTCGACCTCGCCTCGCCGGCCGAGACCTTCACCAAGAACCTCGCGCCGCAGTGAGCGCGCGCTGACAGCCCGACGCCGCACGC
>JBEITC010000371.1:0-4171 GCA_040375075.1 Planctomycetota bacterium
CCGCCCATCGCCGCAGTTGCGCCATGCATCCCCTCCCAGGCCTTCAACGCCATCCCCGCCGCGGTTGGCGTCGCCGATGCGCCCGCATCGTCTCGAGCGCGTGTCCTCACCGCTCCAACTTGGCCCGCCCATCGCCGCGATGGCGCCCCTCATCTCCTCCCAGCCCTTCAACGCGGCCCCCGCCGCAGTTGGCGTCGCTGATGCGCCCGCGCCGTCTCTAGCGCGTGTCCACACCGCTCCAACTTGGCCCGCCCATCGCCGCAGCTGCGCCATGCATCCCCTCCCAAGCCTTCCACGCCTCCCCCGCCACACTTGGCGCCGCCGATACGCCATCCACGCCTCTAGCGCGCACCCCCACCCCCACCCCCACCACCCCACTCACCCCCGCCGCCCACCGCCCCGCTTCGCCTTCCCCCGCGCAACCGCCGCGCGCTTCCCGCGCGCTGCCGCCGCATCCTCTTCGACCGGCGCGTACGCGAGCCCGAGTGTCCGCATGACCGCAGCCTCGGCGGCGCGCATCTCGGCGCGCGGCTTGGCCTGCAGGTCGTCCCAACCCATCACGTGCAACAGTCCGTGCACGACGTACAGCGCGATCTCGGCGCGCGCTGCGTGACCCTTCTGCTTGGCGACGCGCCGCGCAGTGTCGACGCTGACGACCAGTTTGGCGCCGCCGTCGACGTCGAACGAGATGACGTCGGTCGGCGTGGGGTCGTCGAGGAACTCGGCGTGGAGGCGCGCGATCTCGCGGTCGCCGGTCAGCAGCAGCGACACCGTCAGGTCCGGTCGGCCGCCGTGCGCGAGCGTCGCCTTCACGACGCGCGCGAGGAACGGCCGCGGCGTGCGCGGCTTGCCTTGGTCGACGACCTCCAGCTGCAGGCCGGCGCTCGGCGCCCGGCGGCGCGTCATCGCGGCCGCGACGGGCCGTGGCCGGCCGCGTCGTAGGCGTTGACGATGCGGCTGACGACGGCGTGGCGCACGACGTCGGTGCTGTCGAGGCGCGTGATGCCGATGCCGTCGACGCCGTCGAGCTTGCGCAGCGCGTCACCGAGACCCGACTGCACGTTGTGCGGCAGGTCCGTCTGCGACGGATCGCCGGTGACGACCATGCGCGAACCTTCGCCCAGGCGCGTCAGGAACATCAGCATCTGCGGCACGGTCGTGTTCTGCGCCTCGTCGAGGATGCAGAACGCGCGGTTGAGCGTGCGGCCGCGCATGTACGCGAGCGGGCAGACCTCGACGACCTCGCTCTCGAGCCAGCGCATGCGTGTGCGCGGGTCGAGCAGGTCCTGCAGCGCGTCGTACATCGGCCGCAGGTACGGGTCGATCTTGGCCTGGAAGTCGCCGGGCAGGAAGCCGAGCTTCTCGCCGGCCTCGACTGCCGGCCGCACCAGCACCAAACGACGCACGGCCCCGCGCTTCATCGCCTCGATCGCCTTGGCGACGGCGAGGTAGGTCTTGCCGGTGCCGGCCGGGCCGACGCCGAAGACCACGTCGTGCTGGTCCATGCACTCGAGGTAGCGCGCCTGTCCGGGCGTGCGCGCGCGCGCGGCCGGCGTCGGCGGCGCGCTGGCGGGCACGGTGAACTTGGCGCGCTCGGCGGCGGCGATGGGGTCAGCGGTGGCGTCGACGCCGAGCGTGGCGCGCAACCGGCCCGCGACCTCCTGCGTGCTGACGCGGCGGCCGCCGCGCATCATCCCGAGGCACTCCTCGAGCACCTGCTGGACGACGTGCACGTGGCCGTCGTCGCCGAGCAACCGCAGGCTGCCGTCGCGCGCCAGCACGCTGACGCCGTGCAGTTCGCGGATCAGCCGGGCGTTGCTGTCGAGCGGGCCGAGCAGGGTGCGCGCCTCCTCGACGGACTGCACCGGGATTTGGATGTCGGCGTCGGTCATCGCCGGAGGAGTCTAGTCCGCCCGGCGGCTGACGGCACAGGTCAGGTGCGCCAAACCAGCAGCAGGAACCAGGCGCAGAACGAGAACAGCAGGCTGTCGATCAGGTCGAGCACGCCGCCGTGCGCGGGCAGCAGCCGGGAACTGTCCTTGGCGCCGCACCGACGCTTGAGCAGGGACTCGATGAGGTCGCCGACCTGGGTGGTCACGTTGAGCACGACGCCGGCGACCACGGCGAGCCAGGCCGGCAGCTGCACCGCCGGCACCAGCAGCGGCTCGCGCAACGCCACCGCCAGGGCCACCGACGCGGCGAGGCTGCCGAGCGCGCCCTCGATGGTCTTGCCGGGGCTGACGTGCGGGATCAGCTTGCGGCTGCCGAGCAAGCGGCCGACGCAGTAACCGCCGATGTCGCCGCCCTTGCACACCAGCACGACGAACAGCACCGACGGCAGGTGCCGCAGCGCCGTTCCCATGGCGAAGTACATCGGCCACGCCACGTAGATGAAGCCGAGGAGCGTCGCGCCCTGCTTCTCGAGGCCGACGTGCATGTCGGCGCGGCCGAGCGAACGGGCCGCGATCGGGAACAGCAACAGCAAGGTCGCGACCACCGGCGGGTACAGCTCGCGATCGAGCTGACTCCAGCCGAGGAACGGCGCCGACGCGAGCAGCAGCGCGCTCATCAGCGGCAGCGAGCGGCGCGAGACCGCGAAGCCGCCGCCGCGCAGCAGCGCCACGTACTCCAGCACGCCGGCGAAGCCGAGCAGGCCGAGCACGGCCGCCGACAGCACGCCGCTGCCGAGGCCGAGCGCGTCGCGCCAGTCGAGCCAGTACACGAGCCCCACCAGCGCGAGCATCGTCGGCGCCAGCACGGCGCGGGTGCGCAGGTCGCTCGCCATCAGGTCACCTTGCCGAACTTGCGCACGCGTCGGCCGTAGTCGCGGAAGGCCTCGTGCAGATGCTCGGCGCGGAAGTCCGGCCAGCAGACGTCGGCGACGTGGATCTCGGCGTAGCTGACCTGCCAGAGCAGGAAGTTGCTGATGCGCCGCTCCCCCGCCGTGCGGATCAGCAGGTCGGGATCGGGCAGCTCCGGGTGGTACAGCCGCGCGTGGATCGCCGCCTCGTCGATCGCCGCGGGCGCCACGGCGCCGCGCTGCACGTCGGCGGCGAGCGCGCGCACCGCGTCGACGATCTCCTGGCGGCCGCCGTAGCTGATCGCGAGGCTGAGGCGCATGCCGTCGTTGCCGGCGGTCGCCGCGATCGTGCGATCGAGCAGATCGATCACGTCGGGCGCGAGGCGCTCGCGGCGACCCGAGTGCAGCAAGCGCACGCGGTGCTTCATCAGCGTCGGCAGTTCCTCGGCGAGGAAGCGCTTGAGCAGCTTGAACAGCAGGTCGATCTCGCGCTGCGGCCGCTGCCAGTTCTCCTCCGAGAACGCGTACAGCACCAACGCCTTCACGCCCAGGCTCGCGCACTCGGTGACCGTCGTGCGCACGGCTTCGATGCCCTTCTCGTGGCCGCGGATGCGTTCGAGCCCGGCCTGCTTCGCCCAGCGGCCGTTGCCGTCCATGATCACCGCGACGCTGCGCGGCACCACGAGCCCGGGATCGCCCGCTGCGGCGCTCACCGCAGGATGACCTGCTGCCGCTCGGGGCCGACGGACACGGTGCGCACCGGGATGCCGGTGTGCTGCTCGATCGCCTGCACGTAGGCGCGCGCGTTGGCCGGCAGGTCCTCGAAGCGGCGCACCTCGCGCACGTCCTCGGTGAAGCCCGGGAGGTCGACGAACTCCGGCACGGCGCCTTCGAGGTCGAACGCCGGGAACTCGGTCGTGCGCGTGCCGTCGGCCAGACGGTAGGCGACGCAGAGGCGCAACGGGCCGAAGCCCTTCAGCACGTCGAGGTTGGTCAGCACCAGCTCGCTCGCGCCGGAGACCGCGCCGCTGTAACGGACGGCGACGGTGTCGAACCAACCGCAGCGGCGCGGCCGGCCGGTGGTCGAGCCGAACTCGTTGCCGGCGATGCGCAGCGCGCTGCCGAGCTCGTCCTTCAGTTCGGTCGGGAACGGCCCCTCGCCGACGCGCGTGGCGTAGGCCTTGGCGATGCCCAGCACATAATCGATGGCATCGGCGCCGACACCGGTACCGGCCAAGGCGCCGCCGATGGTGGTATTGCTGGAGGTCACATACGGATAGGTGCCGTGCTCGACGTCGAGCAGGCAGCCCTGCGCGCCTTCGAGCAGGATCCGCTTGTTGGCCGTGTGCGCCACGCGCAGCAAGTGGCCCG
>JBEITC010000651.1:0-1692 GCA_040375075.1 Planctomycetota bacterium
GCCGGAGCCGCCGGCGCCGCGCCCACCGTGCCCGTGGCGGTGCGCCGCGGCGCGCCGGGCAGCGGCGCGTCCAGCGACGCGGGCGGCGTGTTGGCGAGGAAGGCGCCGTACCAGACGCGATCGAGTTCGGCGACGCGCAACTGCGCCTGCAGGCGCAGGGACGCCGGGTCGTCGCCGTAACCCATCAACAGCACGCCACTGCGGCCGACAGGCACGGCTTCATCGAGCAGGCGCAGGGCGAAGCGGTACATCGGCGCGGCCGCGGCGACGTCGAGCGCCTTCGCCTCGGCGAGCATGCCTTCGATCGCGCGCACCGTCTCCGCCCGCGACTCGCCTTCGGCGGCGAGTGCCTTCACCTCGCGTTCGGTGTACGCCTGCGAGCCGAGCACGCGTCCGTCGAGCGAGCGCGGCACGATCACGCGGTCGACGACGTGCACGAGGTTGCCGCCGACGGCGATGTCGCCGGCGAGCATGCGCGCCTTGAACGGCAGCTCCTTGCGCGCGACGTCCTGCTCCGAGCGCAGCTCGTAGACGAACACCATGCCGTTGTTCAGCACGTCGAGCACGAAGCGGCCGCGATTGCGCGAGACCATCGCGGCGCCGCGCTGGCGGTCGTTGAACTCGAAGCTCCACGGCTGCAGTTCGGGCAGCGCGTGCCAGTCGAGCAGCGCGCGCAGTTGCTCGCGGTTCTGCGGCGCCAGCAAGGCGGCGCGCTCGGCGTCCGCGAGCCGGTCGAAGGCCTCGTTGGTCGGCACGAACACCGTCCAGTTGCCCAGCGGCGCCGGCTGCGCCCAGTCCTGGTCGCCGCCGCTCGCGGCGACGGCGGCGAGGAACGTCGAGAACCGGCCGTCCGGCACGGCGCGCAACGCCGCCAGCAGGTCCGTCGGCTCGGCCCTCTTTATCGCCATCTTGATGCCGTCTTCGGTGCGGCGCGGCGGCGGCGTCAGCACGCGGTCGATGGCGTAGAGCAGACCGTTCGTGCAGGGCTCGCCGTCGCTGACGACGTTCGCGTCGGCGAAGCGGAAGCCGCGCCGGTCGGCGGCGACCGGCAGGCGTGTGCCGACTGCCGTGCGGGCGAACTGCGGCTCCTCGATGTTGGCGACCTCCATGCCCGTGAGGCGGCCCGGCACGACGTGCAGCAACAGCAGCTCGCGCAACTGCTGCTGGTTCTCCGGCTGCAGCAGCGACGCGAGCGCGCCCTCCGGCAACGCGGCGAACGCCGCTTCGGTCGGCGCGAACACCGTCAGCGGCCCCTCGGCCTGCAGCGCCGCCGTCAGGCCGGCGGCTTCGAGCGCCTTCGCCAGGGTCGGAAACGTGCCGCGCTCCACCGCCGCGACGAGGTCGCCGGTGGGCGCTGGGGCGCGGTTCGGGGCGCGCCGTGCCGGACGCTGGCCTTGCGGGGCGGCGGCGGTGGCGACGGCAACGAGGCAGGAAAGGCACGCCAGGACGGCGGCGAGACGGACGCGCATGCGGGACTCCTTCTGTGACGGCAACCACAGCGGCGACGTCCGCGTGAGGACAAAGTGTTCGCCGACGACGGTGCAGCGGATGCGAAGGCGAGACTGCCACGGTTGCAACGACAAGCTGACGCCGGCCGGTGCCGCCGTGGCCGCGCCCGCGCGCCGGCGCCGGCGGCCCGCCAGGAGGCCGCCGAACGGCCGTAGGTGCGCATGGCTCCGCCGACCGCCCCGC
>JBEITC010000221.1:0-6513 GCA_040375075.1 Planctomycetota bacterium
GCCGGCCGCGGCGAAGCGCCGCCGGCCGCGCGCGTCACTTCGCCGCCGCCGGCGTCCGCAGCTGCAGGCCGCTCGCCTCGACCGCCTTGCGGAACTCGGCCATCGGGCCGGCCAGGAACGCATCGACCGCGGCGGCGACCGCCGGGACCTTGGTGGCGGCGCGACCCATCAGCTCGATCTCGGTCGCGTTCGGCGCGTCGTCGGCGCTGGTGACGCGCATCAGCTCCTGCGCCTTGGCGATCAGGCCCTCGTCGTCGCGGTTGATGCCCTGCATCGGCTTCTTGCCCCACAGCTGCTCGTCGAGCGCGGTGGCGGCCTTCTTCACCGTCTCGAGCGCGTCGCGCAGCGCCTTGTGCGGATCGGTCGCGCCGGGCTTCTGCTTCGGCTCGATCGCGAGGCGCTTCTCGACGACCTCGAGGTCCTTCTTGCCGCGCGCGAGCCGCTGCGTCGCGCGGTGCAACTCGCTGTTGAGGTCTTCGCGGCGTTGGCGCAGCGCGTCCTTCGCGGCGCGGTCGGCGGCGGCGATCGCCACGCGCGGGTCGGCCTCGACGGTCACCTTGACGTCGCGCTTCTCGCCTTGGAATCGCACGGTCAGCAGGTACTCGCCCGGCACGACCTCGCGGCCAGCCGGCGCGAACTCGGGCTCGTCCTGCAGTTCGCGCGACGGGCCAGCGCCGCCGTCGCGCTGGAAGCGCCAGACGATGCGGTTGAGGCCGAGCTGCAGGTCCTCGCGCCACGTGCGCACCTTCGCGCCGTTGGCGTCCCAGACCTCGATCGTCGCCTTGTCCTTCGGCTCCTCCGGCGGCTTCGGCGCGGCGTCGGCGGGCTTGTCGCCTTGCTTCTCCTCGGCGGGCTTCGCCTCGGCCGGCGCGTCCTTCGCCTTCTCTGCCTCGGCGGCCTTCTGCGTCGCCTCGCGCGCCTTCTGCTGCTTCTTGTCGGCGTGCTTCAGTTCGGGCGCGTCGGCGAAGACGTGCAGGAAGACGCCGCGCGCGCGCGACGTGCCGCGGAACTCGCCGTGGCCGGGGAAGCGCTCGCCGGGCGACTGCGCCACTTCGTGCGCGATCGCCGGCGTGGCCGGGAACACGTGCAGCTTCGGCTTCTGCGCCAGCGTCGCGGCGATCTGGCGCAGCGGCGAGACGTCGTCGAGCACGAAGATCGAGCGGCCGTGCGTGGCGACGATCAGGTCGTGCTCGCGCGGGTGCGTCGCGATCGCCATCGCCGAGCACGTCGGCACGCCGTGCGTCCACTTCTGCCACGCGGCGCCGCCGTCGAACGACACGTAGAGGCCGAACTCCGTGCCGAGCCACAGCAGCTCCTTCTGCACGGGGTCTTCCTCGAGCACGAGGCAGTAGCCGTCGATCGCCGGCGTGCGCAGCGACGTCCACGACGCGCCGAAGTCGCGCGTGACGTAGACGTACGGCGTCCAGTCGGCGGTGCGGTGGCCGTCGAACACCGCGTACGCGGTGGCGGCGTCGTGCTTGCTGGCCTCGACGTGCGGGCACCACGTGTGCTTGGGCAGGCCGGGCACGTTGGCCTCGACGCTCGTCCAGTTGGCGCCGCCGTCCTTGCTGACGTGCACGCGGCCGTCGTCGGTCGCCGCCCACAGCACGCCCTGCTGCACCGGGCTCGGCGCGATGCTGAGGATCGTGCAGTGGTTCTCGGCGGCGGTGACGTCGCGCGTCAGGCCGCCGCTCTCGTGCTGCTTCTGCTTCTCGGGGTCGTTGGTGGTGAGGTCGGGCGAGACGATCTGCCAGCTCTCGCCGCGGTCCGTCGACTTGTGCACGAACTGGCTGCCGTAGAACAGCGTGCCCGGCGCGGACGGATCGAGCGCGATCGCGGCGTTCCAGTGGAAGCGCAGCTCGACGTCGTCGGGGGCAGGCGGGCGGATGAACTTCTGGCCGCCGGTGCGCAGGTCGTAGCGCACGAGGTAGCCGCCCTGGCTCATCGCGTAGCCCTGCCGGCTGTCCAGCGGGTCGGGCACGGTGGCGAAGCCGTCGCCGAAGCAGACCTCCTGCCAGTGCGCGTTGCGGATGCCGCCGTTCTCCCAGACGGTCGCCGGCCCGCGCCAGCTGCCGTTGTCCTGCAGGCCGCCGTAGACGTGGTACGGCCGGTCCATGTCGAAGGCCACGTGGTAGAACTGCGCCAGCGGGAGGTTGCCGCAGAAGCGCCACGAGCCGCCGCGGTCCTGGCTGATCGACACGCCGCCGTCGTTGCCGAGGATCAGGCGCATCGGGTCGGTCGGGTCGATCCACAGCGCGTGGTGGTCGGGGTGCGCCGCGTCCCAGCCGGCGAGGCCCTCGAACGTGCGGCCGCCGTCGTTGGAGACGTCGACCGTCGTGTGCAGGCTGTAGAGCCGGTTCTTGTCGGCCGGATCCACGCGCACGTCGCAGAAGTAGAACGGCCGCGGGGCGACGTCCTCCTTGTCGTTGACGACGCGGAACTTGAAGCCGCCGTCGTCGCTGCGCAGCAGCACGTTCTTCTGCGCCTCGGTCAGCGCGTAGACGACGCGCGGGTCGCTCGCCGCGATGGCGAGGCCGATGCGGCCGAGCTCGCCGCCCGGCAGGCCGTCGTCCTCGCCGAGCTTCGTCCACGTCGCGCCGCCGTCGAGCGTGCGGTGCAGGCCCGAGCCCGGGCCGCCGGACTTGAAGAGCCACGGCCAGCGGCGGTGCTCCCACATCGCCGCGAACAGCTTGTCTGGGTTGCGCGGGTCGAGCGCGAGGTCGCCGCAGCCGGTGCGCGGGTCGACGTACAGGACCTTGGTCCACGTCGCGCCGGCGTCGGTCGTCTTGAACACGCCGCGCTCCTCGTTCTCGCCCCAGCTGGTGCCGAACGCCGCCACCCACGCGGTGTCGGGGTGGGTCGGGTGCAGCAGGATGCGGTGGATGCGCTCGGTCTTCTCGAGGCCGAGCTTCTTCCACGTGCGGCCGCCGTCGCGCGTCTGGTAGACGCCGCGGCCGACGCTCGCCGAGTTGCGCGGGTTGCCTTCGCCGGAGCCGACCCAGACGACGTCCGGGCTGCGCGGGTCGATGGCGATGGCGCCGACCGACGCGCAGTCCTGTTCGTCGAACACCGGCGTGAAGCGCACGCCGCCGTCGGTCGACTTCCACACGCCGCCGCTCGCGGCGCCGGCCCAGACGATCGTCGGATCGCCGGGCACGCCGGCGACGGCGCCGATGCGGCCGCCGCAGACGGCGGGGCCGATGGCGCGCGCCTTGAGGTCGGACAGCAGCGACAGGTCGACCGTCGGAGCGGTCGCGGGGGCGGTGACAGGAGCCTGCGTCGCTGCAGCGGCGGCGAGCGTGAGCGTGGCCAGGAAGAAGCGTGCGGTCATCGTCGCGCCAGCCTACGCGGACGGCGCGCGGCTGGCACGCTGCGAGCGCGTCGGTCGCATGCGCGCAGGGCGCGGTGCGCGCGACGGTCGTTGCGAAGGCCATCGATGTCGCGCGCGCCGCGCACGTTCGTCGTTGCGATGCGGCGCGCGTTCGCGCACTCTTGCGCCTCGTGCTGCATCGCTTCGAGATCGCGTTGGCCGACGTCGACCGCGGCGTGTACGCGGACCTCGATCTCCGCGTCGCGCGCCATCCGTCCGAGGACGAGCCGTACCTGCTGACGCGCGTGCTCGCGTGCGCGCTCGAGCACAAGGAAGGGCTCGCGTTCAGCAAGGGCCTCGCCGAGGCCGACGAGCCGGCGCTGTGGGTGAAGACGCTGGACGGCCGCGTCGTCGAGTGGATCGAGGTCGGCGCGCCGGCGCCCGATCGCCTGCACCGCGCCGCCAAGCTCGCCGAGCGCGTCGTGGTGTGGTGCCACCGCCGCCCCGACCTGCTGCAGCAGAAGTGCGCCAAGGAGAAGGTGCACAAGGCCGAGTCGATCACCGTCGTGAAGGTGCCGACCGACCTGCTCGAGGCGCTGCAGCGGCGGCTCGACCGCAACAACAAGTGGGACGTCTCGCGCTGCGAGGGCCGCGTGACCATCGTCATCGGTGGCGAGGCCATCGAAGCGGCGATCGAGAGCGTGCCCCTGGCCCCTGCGCCGGAGTGAGATGACGCGGCTCGTCGACCTCTTCGCGGCGAGCGTCGCGCGCCACGGCGGACAGCCCGCCGTCGACGTGCCGCCGGGAGCGGGGCGGCCGGAGCGGGTGGTCGTCACCTACACGCAGCTGGCGGCGATGGCGGCGCAGGTCGCGACGGCGCTCGCGCCGCACGTCCGCGAGGAAGCGCTCGTCGTCGTGCTGCTCGGCCGCACGAGCCCGTGGCTGTACGCGACGTGGCTCGGCGCGATGCAGGCCGGCGCCGGCTACGTCTGCGTCGATCCGACGTTCCCCGACGCGCATCTCGCGCACGTCGCCGCCGACGCCAAGGCCGTCGCCGTGGTGACCGACGCCACCGGCGCGGGCCGCGCGGGAGCGCTCGGCCTGCCGGTCGTCATGCTGCCGCTCGCCGCGAGCGCGCCGGCTGCGGCGACGAGCGCGCCGTGGGCCGACGAGCGCAACCTCGCGTACGCGATCTACACCTCGGGCACGACCGGCAAGCCCAAGGGCGTGCTGATCGAGCACCGCGGCGCGGTCAACCTGATCACGCAGGGCGTGCAGCGCTTCGGCATCGGCCCCGGCGACCGCTGCGCGCAGGGCAGTTCGCCGGCGTACGACTCGTCGGTCGAGGAAGCGTGGCTCGCGCTCGCGTCGGGCGCGACGGTCGTGCCGCTCGACGACGAGACGGTGCGCATGGGCCCGGACCTCGTCGCGTGGTTGCGGCGCGAACGCGTCAGCGTGTTCTGCCCGCCGCCGACGCTGTTGCGCGCGATGGACGTGCGTTCGCCGCGCGCCGAGCTGCCGGACCTGCGCCTGTGCTACGTCGGCGGCGAAGCGTTGCCGCAGGACCTCGCCGACCTGTGGGGGGCAGAGCTTTGGCTGGAGAACGGCTACGGCCCGACGGAGTGCACGGTGACCGTGACGCGCGGCCGCGTGCATCCCGGCCGCCCGGTGACCATCGGCCAGCCGGTGCCGCCGCACGTCGGCTGGCTGCTCGGCGAGGACCTGCAGCCGGTGCGCGACGGCGAGGCCGGCGAGCTGTGCATCGCCGGGCCCGGGCTCGCGCGCGGCTACCTCGGCCTGCCGGAGCTGACGGAGCAGCGCTTCCCGACGCTGCCCGGCATCGGCCGCGTCTACCGCACCGGCGACCTCGTCACGCGCGGGCCCGATGGCGAACTCAGCTACCACGGCCGCATCGACGCGCAGGTCAAGGTGCGTGGCTACCGCATCGAGCTCGAGGCGATCGAGGCCGTGCTCGCGAAGTGCGAAGGCGTCCGCGAGGTCGCGTGCTGCGCGCAGGACGAGGGCGGCGAGAAGGCGCTGGCGGCGCACGTCGTCGCCGCCGATCCGGCGCGCCTGCCTGACGTCGACGCGCTGGCCGCGGCGGTGCGCGCCGTGCTGCCGGACTACATGACGCCGCGGCGCTTTGGCTTCGTCGCCGAGCTGCCGCGCACCGTCGGCGGCAAGATCGACCGCAAGCGGCTGCCGCGCATCGCGCCGCCGGCCGCCGTGGTCGGCGAAGCGTGGCAGCCGGCGACGCCGGCCGAACGGCTGCTGCGCGACGAGTTCGCGGCGACGCTGCGCGTCGAGCCGGCGATCGTCGGCGCCGACAGCGACTTCTTCGCGCTCGGCGGCGACTCGCTGCGCGCCGCGCTGCTGGTCTCGCGGCTGCGCCGCCAGCCCGGCGGCGAGGCGACCGCGGTGCGCGACGTCTACCTGTACCGCACGCCGGCGGCGATGGCCCGGCGGCTGCAGGTCGCGGCCGCCGACGATGGCCGGGTCGACGACGACGCGCCGCTGCCGACGCTGCTGCCGACGCCTTGGGTCGCGACCGCCGTGCAGACGGCGTTCGTCGCGTTGCTGGTCGCTGCGGCGTCCGGCCTCGCGTGGCTCGCGGGCTTCGTGGTGCTGCCGTGGCTCGCCGAGCAGTTCTCGCTGCTGCAGATCCTGTTCATCGGCCCGTGGCTCGGCGCGATCGGCTTCGGCGCCTACGCGGTCGTCACGCTGGCGTGCGCCATCGGGGCCAAGGAACTGCTGATCGGCCGCTACCTGCCGCAGCGCGTGCCGGCGTGGAGCAGCTTCCACGTGCGTCACTGGATCGTCGTGCGGCTGGTGCGGCTCGTGCCGTGGAACCTGCTGGACGGCACCGAGGCGAAGGTCGCGGCGCTGCGCGCGCTCGGCGCGAAGATCGGCAAGCGCGTGCACCTCCACCGCGGCGTCGACGTGCTGTCGGGCGGCTGGGACCTGATCGAGATCGGCGACGACGCGGCGCTGATGCGCGAAGCCGAGGTCGGCTCCTGCCAGCTCGACGACGGCCACCTCGTCGTCGGGCCGGTGCGCATCGGCGCTGGCGCGACGCTGGCCACGCGCGCTGGCGTCGGCCCCGGCGCGTCGGTCGGCGTGGGCAGCGTGCTCGGGCCGTTGTCGTACGTGCCGCCGGGCGTCGCCGTGCCGGCCGGCGAACTGTGGCAAGGCGCGCCGGCGCA
>JBEITC010000580.1:0-2098 GCA_040375075.1 Planctomycetota bacterium
CCAGCTTCGGCACGGCGGTCGTCCGCCTCGGCGACGTCGACGGCGACGGCGTGCGCGACGTCGCCGTCGGCGCGCCGCCGATGCGGCTCGCCGACGACGCGCGCGGCTTCGTCGTCGTCTTGTGCGGGCGCACTGGCTCGCGGTTGCGCCGCATCGACGCGCCGATCGGCGGCCGCTGGTTCCGCGCCGCGCTGGCGGCCGTCGGCGACGTCGACGGCGACGGCCGCGACGACCTGGCGATCGGCGGCAACTTCGGCGGTGCGCCCGGACTCGTGTCGGTGCACGACCCGAGGACCGGCAGCCGCATCACCGCCGTCGAGGAGGCCGACGCCAGCCTGCAGTTCGGCGGCGCGCTCGCCGGCGCCGGCGACCTCGACGGCGACGGCGGCGGCGACCTCTACGTCACCGCCATGGCTGCTGCGCGCAGTCGCGAGGCGGCGAGCGCCCCCGGTTCGGTGTTCGCGATCAGCGGCCGCTCGGGCCGGTCGCTGTACGAACTGCGCGGCGACCGGCCGGGCGAAGGCTTCGGCGCGGCGCTGACGCCGTTGCCCTTCTGGCGAGCCGACGGCCAGCCGGCCGTCGCGATCAGCACGCTGCGCGGCGGCCCGCTCGGCGGCGGCTACGTGCGCGTGTTCGACGGCGCGACCGGCGCGCCGCTGCAGACGATCACCGGCACCCAGGCGCACGCGCGCTTCGGCTACTCGCTGTTCGACCTCGGCGACCGCGATGGCGACGGCCAACGCGAACTCGGCATCGTCGCGCTGCTGCGCAACTACGACGCGGCGGTGTACGCCGTGTCGTTCGCCGACGCCGACGGGCGCTGACCGTCAGCGCCGCGCGGACGCGCGACCGAAGCCGCGCGCCGTCGTCGCCGCGAGCCGGCGCCAGACGGCATGCCGTTCCTCGCGATCGGCCAGCAGCGCGCCGAGTCCGCGCATCGTCTCGGCCCGGCTCGCGCGCGCCGGCAGGCTCGCGCGATGCTTCGACCAGTAGCGCTGCCAGCGCGAGAGCATCGCGTCGCGGACGCGCGCCGGCAGCGGCGCACGCACGACGGCGCGGTCGAGATCGACGAGCGCGACGCGCAGACGGTCGCCGCGCACCGCGCAGAGGACGTTGTCCGGATGCAGGTCGGGATGCCGCAGCCCCGCCGCGAACGCGAGGCGCAGCACCGTGCCGACGCCGGCGGCGGCCATGCGCCGATGCGCCGGAAACGCCGCCAGGAACGCCGGCAGCGGCAGCGCGCCGTCGACGCGCTCGGTCAGCAGGCGCAGGCGCCAGAACGCGCCGTGCCGCCGCGCCACGGCCGCGACCGGCGCGACCACCGGCACGCCCTCCTGCCGCAGCGCTGCCAGCGCCAGCAGTTCGTTGCGCGCCCGCCGCGGGCTCGCGTAGCGATCGCGCAGCAGCGCCGCCAGCGCGCCACCGCGGCGGTACGGCCGCGCGACGCAGTCGATGCCGGCGACGAGCAAGCGCCCGACGCCGCCGCGGCCCTTGGCGTCGGCCAACGGCTCGGGCTCGGCCCACAACGTCTCGAGCGGCACGTCCGCGAGGTCGGGCCGCACCCAGGCGATGCCGCGCGGCTCACGGCGCTCGACGAAGGGTGGCGTGGCAGGCACCAACGCATGATAGGCGCGCGGCGCGCGCGACGCATTGGAACTCGCGCAGCCGGACGCCATGCTGGCGTCGATGACCGCCGCCGAGGCGCCGACTGCCGCCGCGTCGCTGCCGGGCGGCCGCTTCCTGCCGCACGGCGGCAGTGCGCTCGTCGTGCGTCTGTCGGCGCTCGGCGACGTGGTGTTCGCGCTCGAGACGGTGGCGGCGCTGCGGCGCGAACGGCCCGACGTCGCGATCGACTTCCTGGTCGAAGACCGCTTCCGCGCGCTGCTCGCCGGCCACCCCGACCTGCGTCACGTGTTCGTCTACCCGCGCCGGCGCAAGCTGGCGATCGTCGGCAGCCTGCTGCGCCTCGCGGCGCGCCGCTACGACGTCGTGCTCGACGTGCACGGCATCCTGAAGAGCGCCATGCACGTGTTCGCCGTGCGCGCGACGCACAAGGTGGGCCCAGAAGCGCCGGGCTCGCGCGAGGGCGCGGCGCGCG
>JBEITC010000420.1:0-3688 GCA_040375075.1 Planctomycetota bacterium
CGGTCGAGCCGCCGTTGCGCCGACGAGCGCGGGCTGCGGCGTCGGCTTGGCGGGCGCGCTGTTGGGCTGTGGCTTGCTGGCGCCGTCGAGCGCGCCGGCGAGGCTGCCGCGCACCTTGCCACGCTCCAGCAGCTCGTGGATCGCGTCGGACAGGTTGCGCATGCCGTTCTCGATGCGCTCGAGCGACGCGCGGCTGCCGTCGATCGGGATGCCGCGCATCGAGATCTGCTCCAGCGTCTGCGCCAGGACCGACGCGAGCGACACGAAGTCGTCGCAGTAGCCCTCGACCAGCGAGTTTGCGGCCGAAGCCGGGAACTGACCCACGTGCATGACGACGTCATCGGCAGGCGAGGCCGCGCCGGTGTACCGGTGTAAGGCGCACGGGCTTTGCCCAGGCAGCCGGCGGTGGCGCCAGCGCCGAACCACCGATGCCAGCGACGCTGCGCGCCGAGGCGGAGTGCCTGGGACGATTGGCTCCAGTCGGACCGCGCTTCAGGCGCGCAGCTCGCCGGGGCGCAGCGCGAACACCAACCGCCGGCTCGGCGCGCCGTCGACGACGACGTGCTCTTCGCCGACCAAGCGCGCGCCGAGGCGTGCGAGCGCTTGCTGCGAGCGCAGGTTGCCCGGGCTGACGTGGAACTCGACGACGTCGGCCCAGCCGAACGCGTGATCGAGCATCAGCCGCTTCAGCTCGCGGTTGGCGCCGCTGCCCCACAGCGCGCGCACGAGGAACGTGAAGCCGACGACGACGCGGCGCTCGACCGGTCGCCACAGGTAATAACGGCTCGTGCCGACGACGCGGCCCGTCGCCTGCTCGACCGCGACCAGCGCACCGCCCGAGGCCAGCGCGCCGGCGAAGAAGCGCTCGAACTCCGACCGCTCGTGGCGGTTGGTCGCCGTGTGCTGTTCCCACAGCTTGGGGTCGCTGGCTGCGGCGTGCAGCGCCTCGAGGTCGTCCGGCCGCAGCGGCCGCAACAGCAGCCGTTCGCCGCGCAGCGTCGGCTGCCAGTCGGGGGCGTCGATGGGTGCGCGGTCTGGCATCGCGGGCCGCGAGGATAGCGGCGACCCGCGAAGAACCCTGGTGCGCGCCGGGTCGGGGGATGTGGTTGGCGTCGGCTCCGACTGCCCAACGTCCACCGGGTCCGGCGACGTGGGCGACATCGGCTCCGACTGCCCTTCGTCCACGGAGTCCGGGGATGTGGGCGACATCGGCTCCGACGGCCCAACGTCCACCGAGTCCGGGGATGTGGTTGACGTCGGCTCCGACGGCCCAACGTCCACGGAGTCCGGCGACGTGGGCGACGTCGGCTCTGACTGCCCAACGTCCACCGGGTCCGGCGACGTGGGCGACATCGGCTCCGACTGCCCAACGTCCACCGGGTCCGGCGACATGGGCGACATCGGCTCCGACTGCCCAACGTCCACCGGGTCCGGCGTCGTGGGCGACACGCCGCCATCCGGAGCAGCGCCCAAGGCCGACCGCCTCAGAACGGCAGTTCGTTGACGTCCACTGGACCGGGCGGCGGCTGCCGGCGCGGCGCGCGTGGCGGGGGCGGCGCGGCCTGCGCGGGGGCGGCGACTGCGGTCGCCGGTTCCATCTCCACCGGCCGGTAGCCGTCGTACGGCACCTCGTTGCGGCGCACGACGCCGCCCGCCGGCGTCTGGTACTCCGCCGGCCGGATCTCGACGAGCGCGTGCCGGCCTTCGAGGTCGGACGGCTGCAGCTCGACGGTGCCGCTGCACGGCAGTCCGAGCGCGTGCAGCACGAGCCGCGCCCGGCCGCGGCCGCGGGCGCTGAACACGAGGCTGTCCCACGCCGCCTGTTTGCCGACGTGTTGGCCCTCGGCGACGACGAGCTTCATCGCCCCGCGCTCGTCGCCGGCCCGCGTGGCGCCGGCGCGGCTCTCGGTGATGCGGCAGACGTACGAACCCGCCGGCACGCTGATGTAGTCCCTCAGTTCGCCGGACTCGTCCAAGTCGATCTTCATGTGATTTGCCTCCTCGTTGCGACGACGGGAATGGGTCCCGCGCTGGCCGCGAGGTTGCATGTGTTCTCGAAATCCGGCGCGCGCCGGTACCCTGTCGCGGACTCCGCCGACGCCGGCGGCGCCTGCCTTGGCCACGACGACCGCACCTGCCCCCGCCCTGCACGACCCCCGCAGCTACCTGCGGCTGGCGGGCCGCCACTACGAGAACTTCCCGGTCGGCAGCTGGCTGTTGCCGCGCGCGGCGCGTGTGCACCTGCACCGCATCTACGCCTTCGCCCGCACCGCCGACGACCTCGCCGACGAACTGCGCGACGCCGCCGCCCTCGCGGCCTTCCGCGCCGACTTCCTCCGCCACGTCGACGGTGGCGCCACCGACGTGCCGCTGTTCGCCGACCTCGCCGTGACGATCCGCGAACAGCGCCTCGAACGCGCGCTCTTCACCGACCTGCTGGACGCGTTCGCGCAGGACTGCGTGCAGACCAGCTACGACGACGCCGAGCTGCGCGACTACTGCCGTCGCTCGGCCGATCCGGTCGGGCGCCTCGTGCTGCGGCTGCATGGCTACCGCGACCCGGCGCTGGACGCGTTGTCCGATCGCATCTGCACGGCGCTGCAGCTGCTCAACCACCTGCAGGACCTCGGCAGCGACCGGCGCGAACGCGGCCGCGTGTACTTTCCGCGCGCGGACCTGCAGCGCTTTGGCGTCGCCGACGCCGACCTGCTGGCCGCGACCGCGAGTCCCGGCGTGAAGGCGCTCGTCGCCCACTGGGCCGCGCGCCTCGCCGCCGACTTCGCCGCCGGCTGGCCGCTGGTCGACGCCGTGCGCGGGCGGCTGCGCTGGGAACTGCGCGCGATCGTGCGCGGCGCTGCGGCCGTGCTCGCGCGCCTGCGCGCCGTCGACCACGACGTCCTCGGCGGCCGCGTGCATCTGACCAAGGGCGAACGGCTGCGCACCGTGCTCGGCGGGTTGGTGTGCGCGTCGGCGCCGGAGTTCGCCGGAGGCGGCCGATGACCGTCGCCCCGCTGCGCCCGCCGGACGCCGAACTCGACCCGGCCGCCGTCACCAAACGCTCCGGCTCCAACTTCCTCGCCGGCTTCGTCTGCATGGACGAAGCGCGGCGCGCCGGCATGACCGCGATCTACGCGTTCTGCCGCGTCGCCGACGACGCCGTCGACGATGCGCCGGACGCTGCGACCGGCACTGGGCGGCTGGCGTTCTGGCGCGACGAGCTGCGTGCCGCAGCCGCGGGCACGGCCGCGACGCCGGTCGGCCGCGCAGTGCAGGCGACGATGCAGCGCTTTCGCATGCCCGCGGGGCCGCTCGACGACCTGCTGGATGGCGTCGCCACCGACCTCGCGCCGCGGCCGTTCGCCGACGACGGCGAGCTGGCGCTGTACTGCTACCGCGTCGCGTCGGCGGTCGGACTCGCGTGCCTCTACGTGCTCGGCCCGACGTCGGCGGACGCGCGCACGTTCGCCGATGCGCTCGGCCACGCGCTGCAGCGCACCAACATCCTGCGCGACCGGCGCAGCGACGCCGAAGGCGGCCGCTGCTACGTGCCGGACAACTGGCTCGCCGCCGCCGGTTGCGAGCGCAGCTGGCTCGCGGGCACGGGGCCGGCGAGCGCCTACGCGCCGGGCGGCCCGATCGCGCGCATCCGCGCGCGCCTCGCCGAAGCCGCCGCCGGCCACTTCGCCGC
>JBEITC010000558.1:0-2356 GCA_040375075.1 Planctomycetota bacterium
TCGCCGACGCGCGGCTCGTGCAGCAGTGAGCGCGCGCCGGCACGCGGCCGTCGTGGCGCTCGCCGCCATCGCCATCGCGGCGGTGGCTTCCGCGCCGGCCGCGCGCGCGCAGGATCCGCTCGCCGCGGTGCGCGCCGACGAAGCGCGGCGCGTCGCGTTGGTCGAACGCTGCGCGCCGGCGGTGTGCGCGGTGATGGCGATGGACCAACCCGGCGGCGGTAGCGGCGTGGTGTTCGATCCGCACGGCTACGTGCTGACCAACTACCACGTCGTCGGCGAGCCGGACCCCAAGTGGCGACCACCGCAACCGCCGGCGCTGCCCGACGCGGAGCTGCAGGCGTTCCGCGCGCAGAACCCCGCCGCCGACGACGCGGCGGTGGCGACGTTCACTGCCAGCTGGCAGGACGCATGGCGGCGTGAGCACGCGCCGCGCGGCAACCGCCACTACCGCACCAAGAAGGTCGGCCTGCCCGACGGCGAGCTGTACGAAGCGGTGGTGCTCGGCATCGATCCGGGCAGCGACCTCGCGGTGCTGCGCCTGCTGCCCAAGCGCGCCGGCCAGACGTGGCCGCATCGGCCGCTCGGCGACAGCGACGCGGTGCGAACAGGCCAACCGGCGCTGGCGATGGGCAACCCGTTCCTGCTGGCGACGGACTTCGCGCCGACGGTGACGTTCGGCGTCGTCTCGGGCGTGCATCGTTTCCAGGAAGGCCAGGGCAACCGCATGCTCGTCTACCCGGACTGCATCCAGGTCGACGCGCCGGTGAACCCCGGCAACAGCGGCGGGCCGCTGTTCGACGAGCGCGGCGAGGTGATCGGCATCAATGGCCGCATCGCCGTCGGCGACCGCGGGCGCGTCAACGTCGGCGTCGGCTTCGCGATCGCGAGCAACCAGATCCGCAACTTCCTCGGCGACCTGATGGCGGGTCGCCACGCCGAGCACGGCACGCTCGACCTCAGCGCGTGGCGCGCCGGCCAGGACCGGCAGCAGGCCGACCCGACGCTGCGCGGCGTCTACGTGCAGCAGATCTTCAAGGACGCGGTCGCTGCGACGGCCGGCATCGGGCTCGGCGACGAACTCGTGCGCTGCGATGGGCTCGCGCTGCGCTCGCCCAACGAACTGGCGCGGCAGGTCGGTGTGCTGCCTGCCGGCGCGTGGGTCGAACTCGCGTGGCGGCCGCGCGCTGGAGAAGGCTTTGGCGCGCTGCGTGAAGCGGCGGTTCGGCTCGCGACCCTCGACACCTGCTCGAGCCGCGACGGCGGTGGCGACGACGCTCGGTTGGCGAGCGCGGACGAACGACGGCGCGCACGCGATGCGTGGCTCTGGCAGTGGCCGGCCGGCGACGAGCCCGCCGACGCGCTGGTGACGTGGCGCGTCGTCGCGCCCGAGGGCTTCGCCGTGCGCTCGCTGCGCCACGGCGACCGTCTGCGCCGCGATCGCGGCGGCTTCGAGTGGACCGACATCGGCGACGCGCGCGTCGACGCCGGCGACGGCAGCGGCTTCGCCAGCGACGGCAACAGCCCGGCGGCGCGCGACCTGACCGCCGACGAGCGCGAGTCGCTGCGGCGCGAGCGCGCGTGCAATCCGATGCTGTGGCCGTCGACGACCGTGCGTGCGCGACTCGCCGACGCGACGCTGCTCGGCGGCGTGCACGTGCTCGGCGCGCCGGCGCTGCGCTTCGCGCTGCCCGGCGACGGCGGCTGCGAAGCGTGGTTCTTCCTCGACGGCACGCCGGCGGGCTGCGCGTTCCGCGATCCCGTGCGCAAGGCGCGCGTCGAATGGCACGTGCGCGGCAGCGCGGTGCGCGCGGTGTTCGACGGCCAAGCGCAGGCTGGCTGGCGCGACAGTCGGCGCGACGTGATGGCGGCGGAACCGGCGCTGTTCGGGAGGCCGCAGTGAGCGCGCGCGCGACGTGGGTTGCAGCCCTGGTCGTCGGGACGATGGCCTCGCCCGTGCATGCGCTCGCGGGGCATGGCGTGGTCTCGCCTTGGTTCGCCGCCGCGAAGCTCGACGAGCGAGCGTTGGCGGCATCTGCCACCGCGTTGGCTGCGCCGCTGGCAACCGGACCGGCGCGCGTTCGTACGGCTGCGGCGGCCGCGGGAACGCCGTGGATCGCACCGACGCAGATGCCGCCGCGTTCGACCTGCAGTGACGCCGCCAAGGTCGCGAGCACGACGCCGGCGCGGCCGACATGGCTCGCGGTGGCCGGTGCGACGATCGCGCCCGCTGCGTCGCCGTTGCCGCAAGATCCGCCGCCGAGCCCGGCGCCCAGTGCCGCGATGCCGCCGGCGCCCGCCGCCGCGCCGGCGACGCAGCTCGAACGAACGATCGCGCTGCGCCAACCGAGCGTGGTCA
>JBEITC010000432.1:0-3600 GCA_040375075.1 Planctomycetota bacterium
GGCGGTGGCGGTGGCGGTGGCGGACGCCGCTGACCGCGGCGCTTCCGCGCCGCGACCGGACGGTCAGAACACCGGCTTGCCGAGCGCTTCGCGGCCGCCGAGGTAGGGCCGCAGGGCCGGCGGCAGTCGCACGGTGCCGTCCTTCTGCTGGTGGTTCTCCAGCAGCGGGATCAGGATGCGCGGGCTGGCCACCACCGTGTTGTTGAGCGTGTGGCACCACATCGCCTTGCCGCCGTCCTTCTGGCGGTAACGCAGGTCGAGGCGACGCGCCTGGTAGTCGTAGAAGCGCGACGCCGAGTGCGTCTCGCCGTAGTTGGCGCGCGACGGCATCCACGTCTCGATGTCGTACTTCATCGCCTGCGGCACGCCGAGGTCGCCGCCGCAGACGGCGACCACGCGGTACGGCAGTTCGAACGCCTGCAGCATGTCCTCGGCGTTCTTGCAGATCTCGTGGTGGTGCTGGACCGAGCGCGCCTTGTCGGCGACGTCGACGATCACCTGCTCGACCTTCTGGAACTGGTGCACGCGGTACAGGCCGCGCGTGTCCTTGCCGTAGGTGCCGGCCTCGCGCCGGAAGCACGCCGAGCGCGCGACGTACTTCTTCGGCAGCTGGTCCTCGGCCAGCATCTCGCCGCCGTGCAGCGAGGTCACCGGCACTTCGCTTGTGCCGATCAGGTTGAGGCCGTCCTTCTCGCAGCGGTAGGTCTGCTCCTCGCCGCCTGGGAAGAAGCCGGTGCCGTACATCGCCGCGTCGCGCACCAGCAGCGGCGGGTCCACGGCGGTGAACCCGCGCGCCACGAGCAGGTCGACGGCGTAGCGCAGCACGGCGTCGTGCAGCAACGCGAGATCGCCGAACAGGATGTAGTTGCGCGAGCCGGCCATCGCCGCGGCGCGGTTGAAGTCGAGCCAGCCCTGGGCCTCGCCGATCTCGAAGTGGGCCTTCGGCTGGAAGCCGAAGTCGCGCACCGAGCCCCACCGCCGGACCTCGACGTTCTCGGTGTCGTCCTTGCCCTCGGGCACGTCGGCGTCGGGCACGTTCGGGATCAGCGACATCTGCGCGTCGAGGTCGGCGCGCAGCTGCTTCTCCTTCTCCTCGAGCCCCTGCAGCTCGACCTTGCGCTCCTTCTGCTTGGCGAGGAACGCCTCGCGCTCGGCCGGGCCGAGCTTGCCCATCTCCTTGCCGGCGTTCTTCTGCTCGCTGCGCATGGCGTCGAGCTTCGGCAGCATCGAACGCAGCTCGGCGTCGATCGCCAGCGCCTTGTCGACCGCGGCGGCGCGGTCGGGCATCCGCTTCTTCAAAGCCCCCGCCCGCACGGCGTCGGGGTTCTCGCGCAGCAGTTTGAGGTCCAGCATGGGGGCGGGAGTCTAGCCCCCCGTCGGGCCGCGGCCAGCGTCGAGCGGCCGCGGCGGCGCGCTCACTGCCAGGCCGACTTCACGTCGCCGAACAGCGGGTGCTTCTTGATCTGCAGCGACAGCTTCATGCCCGGAGCCGGCAGCTTGACGGTGAGCGCGAGGCTGCCGTCCTTGTAGCCATCGGGCATCGGGAACGACGCCGCCAGCAGGCCGACCTGGTTGTGCGCGATGGCGGCCCGATTGACCAGCTCGGGGTCCGTGAAGCGCAGGAACTTGCCGACGGCCTTGGCGCCCTTGCCATCGGCCTCCTTCGCCGCGAACACCTCGCAAGCGAGGCTGGCGCCGTGCCACTCGGTGAACACGCAGCCCGACGACTCCTTGAGCAGGATCTTCAGCGCGTCGATCGTGACCGAGTCGTCGCCGCGGCGGTTCCAGACCAGCTCGAACGGCCCGCCCATCTTGAGCTCGAAGGTCTTGCCGGCCTCGACCGTGAACGGCTTGCTGCTGCCGCCGTAGATCGACGCCTGCTGCACGCGCGGCGCCTTGCCGGTCAGCAGCCGGCCCCAGACGACCTGGTACTCGCCCGCCGGCACCTCGACCTCCTTGCCGCCGGCGACGTCGAACAGCGCGGTGGCGAAGTCGCCGCTGCCCTGCACGACCAGCTGCACGGGCGCGGTCGGCTTCGGGCCGCTCCACGTCATCTTGACCTTGCCGGTCTTGAAGTACTCGGGGTTCAGCGGGCGCACGGCGAGCTCGTCGCCGTTCTGCTTGCGCACGTGGTTCCAGCCGGTCGACAGCTTGACGAACTCCGAGAACGGCACGCGCGGGCCCTTGCCGACGCGCATCGAGTCGAACAACGGCGCCAGGCTCGGCTTGTCGGAGTCGTGATCGCCGAGCAGCGGCGAGCGGAACTCGCCATCGAACGGCTTCGCGCCGCCCGGATTGCCGTCGCAGCTGTCGTCGTAGAGGGTGACGACGTCGGCGCCGATCTGCGCCTTCCAGCTCGACGCGCTGCGGTAGTAGACGTTGGCCACCGACTGGCCGGGCGCGACGTTGCACTCGGCCTCATTGATGACCTGACGGTCGCCGCCGACCCAGAACACCATCGCGTACGGGCGCTTCTTCTCGGCGTCGAGGTAGACCGTGCTGACCTTGCCCTTCGACGTCGCATCGACCTCGATCGCGTCCTTGGCGCTCGTCGGATCGAAGGCGACGGCGAACTTCGCCGCGCCGGTGCGGTGCAGGAAGAGGTCCTTGGCGCGGAACCAGTTGAGCTTGCCGCTGGTGCCCACCGTCGTCGTGCTGGCCATCCACCAGAACGGCGGCACCGCGCCGCCCTTGCTGCCGTAGTCGAGCTCGTCCCAGCCGGCGAGCGCCTCGAACTTGATCGGCAGCTTCTGCTCGGGCACGCCCGGCATGGCCAGCGCGTCGACGCCCTTGGCGTCGGTGCCGTAGCCCTCCGACTTGCGCTTGTCGCCGGCCTTCTCGGCGTCGACGATCTTGCCTGCCTCGTGCTTGGCCCACTCCGAGCTGCGGATGTAGTGGTCGTCGAACGTGAACTTCCAGTTCTTGCGCGCGGCCAGCATCTGCTCGGTGGCGAACACGACGTCGCGGCGCTCGGGGATCGTCTTCTCCGGCATCTTGCTGCCGACGACGCTGGCGAAGCCCCAGAGCGACGAGATCTCCAGCATGTGGCCGATGGCCTCGGCCTGCCGCGCCAGCTCGAGGAACGACTTCATCGACTCGAGGTACTCCGCCTTCTCCAGGCCCTTCGACACGTCGTCGATGTAGAAGCGGTAGAGCTTGCCCGAGTTCATCCGGATGCGGGCGAGCTGGTCGCGCGTCTGGGGCGACGAGCCGCTCAGCCAGCGCTCGAGCTGCTCGACGGTGTCGCTGCCCTCGAACTGCCGCGTCCACGAGGCCTTGAGCGCCGCGACCCTGGCGGCGGCATCGGGCTTGCCGGCGTCCTTCTCCCAGAACAGCAGCTCGAAGTAGAGCAGCGCGTCGGTCGGCGCCTTCTTGACCGCCTTGTCGACCTGCTTGTCGTCGTTGATGCCTTGGGCCTGGTTGAACTCCGTGACGAACTGCTGGCTGGGGTTCTGCGCCGCGAGCGCGGCAGCCGGCAGGACGAAGCAGACGAAGGCGAGGAGCGTGAGGATCAACGGCGCGTGCGCGTGCCGCTTGTGGTCGCCGCGATCCAACCGCCGCGCCGAGCCGGTCACGAGCCCCGGTACGCCGAGCGCGCCC
>JBEITC010000008.1:0-27466 GCA_040375075.1 Planctomycetota bacterium
CCAGCGCGCCGTCGTCGCCGACGACGAGCAGCGCGAGCGGCCGCCACTGCGCCGCCTCGAAGGCCGCCGGCATCTGCATGGCGCACGCCAGCTTGCCGGTCTGCGTGTCGACGGCGAACGCCGTCGGTGGCGGCAGGGTCGGCGTCTGCGCGGGCGCGCGGACGGCGGCGAGCGCGACGGCGAGCGCGACGAAGCAAGCGGACACGGACGACGACGGGCGCGGCATGCGCGCCTGTCTACCTCAGCCAGCGCCGCCGGCCCAGCGTCGCGCCGCGAGGATCGCCGCCTGCTCGGCCGCCGGCAGCCGTGCTGCGAGGAACGGGTACAGCAGGTTGCGCTCGCGCAGGTCGTGGTGCAGCAGCAGGTTCTTGAGCGTCGCCTGCCGGTCGAGCACGTCGAGCAGCGCGCGGTCGTCGACGCGCTCGCCCATCGCCGCGAGCCGCTGCGCGCTGTCGGCGACGAACGCGCGCAGGTTGGCGTGCTCGCCGAGGAACAGCTTGGTCGGCGCGTCGGTCGCGTCGCCGCCGAGCGCGCGGTAGCGCGGCAGCACGTGCTCTTCCTCGTCGGCGACGTGCGCCGTCAGCGCTTCGCCGTACGCGGCCAGCGTCGCGCGCGCCCGCGGCAGGTCGCGGTCGAGCAGCGCGCGCTGGTGCGCGAACAGCAAGGCGTCGAGCCGCTCGTGCAGCCCCATCATCGCGGCGGCGAAGTCGACGTCGGTCACGCGCGCCACGCTACCCGCCGCGCCCGCTCACAGCGTGCGCAGGAAGGCGATCAGCGCCGCCTTGTCGTCGGCCGGCAGGTCGAGGCCGAACTCGTGGCCGGGCACGGCGCGCTTCCGCACGCCAGGACCGCGCCACCCGGTCGGCACGTAGTCGGCGTCGAGCCGCCGCGGGTCGAACCAGTCCTCGAGCGTGCGGATCGAGCCGCTGTGCTCGAGCAGGTCGCGGTACCACAGGCCGCGCAGCGACGGCACTCGATAGAAGCCGGTGCCCTTGCGCGTGCGCAGCGCCAGCCCGGGGTCGGTGTCGACGGTGCGGTCCATCACCGGCACGCCCATCGCCGCCGCCGCCGCCGGGTCGAAGCCCGGCACGGCGACCAGCTGGTCGTGCGTGTAGTGCGGCGGGCGATGGCAGCGGCCGCAGCCTTCGGCCTCGAACACCGCCTGGCCACGGAGCGCGCGCTCGTCGACCGGCTGCGGGCTCGGCGGCGGATCCAACGACCAGAGGTAGCGGCCCAGCGCGCGCATCGCCGCGTCGCTCGGCCGGCGCCGCGCCTGCTGCTTGGCGAGTTCCGCGGCCGGGAACATGCGATGCGGGCCGAAGGCGCCGAGGTCGGCGAACTCGACGAGGATGGCGTAGCGCGCGAGGTCGTCGGGGCCGCGGTTGCGGTGCGAAGCGGTGGCGTCGAGGAAGCGGCGGTGGCGCACGCCGCGCATGTCGGCGTTGCGCGTGGTGAAGAACGGGCTGCCATGGACGCGGGCCACCGTCGTGCCCGGCGGCTGGCCGTGCTCGCCGCCGAGCAGCGCGCCGATCGCCGCCTCGTCGGCCGCTCGCAGCGGCGCGTGCGGATCGTCGGCGCGCCACGGCACGCCGTGGTCCATCCACAGTTGCTCGCCGGGAGGCAGCGGCGCCAGCGGCGCGAGCAGCTTGCCGACCGCCGCCGTCGGCGCGAGGTTGGCGTTCGACGGCCCGCCGAACAGCAGCGAACCGTCCGGCAGGATGTGCGTGTGGCAGTCGGCGCAGCTGCCGAGGCTGAGCTTGAGCGCGCCGTCGTGATCGACGACCCAGCGGTAGCCGAGCATCACGCCGTCCGCGTCGACGACGTCGTGCTTCGCGTCGCGGGCGCGGTCGATCGCCGCCGCGTCGGTGAAGTGCGCGATCACCTCCGGGTCGTCGGTGCGCGTGGCGATCGTGTCGAGCTCCTCGAACACGCGCTTGCCGGCTTCGATCCAGTCGGCGTCGGTGACGAGCGCCGCCGGGTCCGGGATCAGCTTCTGCGGGCCGCGCGCCACCAGGGCCGCGCGATATCCCGCCGGTTCGCGGCTCGGATGGTAGACCGGGTACGTGCGCAGGTCGTCGACCGCGCGCGCGTAGTAGTCGTCCGGCGCGACGAAGCCGGGGCGGACGCCGAGACCGGCGACCGGCAGCGCCCACTCGCGCAGGGCGACGTCGTTCCACAGCCGCGCCTGCGCGTCGTCGCCTTCGGCGCCGCCGGCGAGACCGCTGCACGCGGCGACGATCGCCGCCGCGCCGATCGCGGCGGCGACGATGGCGGGGCGCCGGCTCACTGCCCCTCGGTGGCGGTCAGGATCGACTGGAAGAACAGCTTGAAGGTGCCGAGCGGCTGGCCGCGGTAGGTCACGTCGGCGCCGTAGAGCAGCACGCGGCCCTTGCCGACGCGCGCGCACAGCGCCGCGGCCTTGCCGACCAGCAGTTCCTCGCCGATCGCCCAACCGCTGACCAGCGTGGCCGCGTCGCGGTAGCGCGCGACGACGTCGATCGGCGCCTTCGGGTCGGTGACCGCCATGACCACCGACTGGCCGTTGACCATCGCCGACAGCTCGCGCGAGGCGCCGCGCGCCGTCGGGTGCGCGGTGTCGACCTCGATCGCCAGCAGCGAGCCGGGCACGTAGTACTCCTCGCGCTGCGCCTTGCGCTCGCCGCCCTCGGCCTCGGGATCGGGCAGGTGCACGCCGACCTTCACCGGCAGGCCGAACTGGCGCACGACCTTCTCGACCTCGCCGCCGAGCGCGATCAACGTGCCGCCCTGCTCGACGAACTGCCGCAGCGCGGGAATCGCCTTGTCGCCCGTCAGCTTCGTCGCGCGGGCTTCGAGGTTGCTCCAGTCCTCGAACGGCGGCAGCGCCTTGGCGAGCACGTCGAGGTCCTGCTCGTCGCGCGCGCGCGCGGCGCGCTCGAGGTCGCGCGGCCCCGGCAAGCCGGTGTGGAACACCAGCACGTCGAAGTCCTTGCGCAGGTCGCCGGCCTGCACGCGGTCGCCCCACACCTGCCGCACCGGGAAGCCGAACTCCTGCAACAGCCACTGGTCCCAACCGGTCGGCATGTGGCCGCCGAAGACGTCGAACAGGCCGACGCGCACCGGCCGCACCGGCGTGCCGCCAGCGCCGGCCTGCGCGACCGCGGCGGTGACGCCGAGTTCCTGCGCGCAGGCGGCGAGGACTTCGCTCGCGGCCGCGGAAGGCTCGACGTGGTAGACGCCGACCGTCGGCTCGGCCTGCAGCCACTCGACCTTGCACCCCGCGGCGAGCAGGCGGTTGAGCGCGATCACCGTGTGCGAGTCACGCGGATCGAGCTGCCAGCGCGAGCCGGCGGCGATGCCCGCGGGCGCCGGCGCGGGCGCGAAGCCCGGCCAATCCGGCAAGCGCTCGAACGGCCCCTCGACCGCCTCGAACGCGCGCACGACCTGCACGTCGAACTGCAGCGCCAGCGTCCAGCCGGCGGCGTCGTACGGCGGCACGGGCTTGCCGTCCTTGATGTCGTCCGGGTGCCACTGCGGCTCGAACTGGTCGAGCACGTGCGCGCGGTACGGCTGGTCGGCCTTCACCACGTAGCTGCCGGCCGGCATCGTCGCGCCGTCGAGCGCGAACGCCGCCTTGGCGCGGTGCACGACGACGCCGCAGCGCTGCAGCGCGCGGACCATGCGCTGCGCGGCCGCCCAGTCCGGCTGGTTGCTGCGCAGCACGTAGACGCGCGGGTCGCGCAGCGCCGGATCCTTGAACGCGCTGTCCGGGTCGTCGCGCTTCTTCGCCGCCGCCACCAACGCCGGCGTCGTCGTCCAGTGGTCGCGACGGCCGCGTCCGATCGCGCGCGTCGCCATCGTGTGGATGTCGCGCAGCAGCTCGCGGCGGTAGCGCGCGGCGTAGTCGAGGATCGCGAAGTTCGCCGTCTGCAGGTACTCGACGGTCTGGCGCGCGTGCCAGATCTGCGCCGGCACCGGGTCCGGGTAGTCGCCGTACGGCAGGCGGCGCTCGATCGGCTGCCCGATCGGCGTCGGCTCGGGCTTGCCGAACGACTCGGTCAGGATGCCGACGATGTTGTGGAAGTAGTTGGTCGAGCGCAGGCCGCCGTTCCACCAGCCCGAGTACGGCGCGCCGCTGCGCGAGATGACGCCCGGCTTGCCCTCGGCGGCGAAGCGCTGGTTCATGTGCGCGCTGACGATCTCGATGCCGCGCACCACCATCGGATCGACGAGGTAGTTGTGCGGGTCGCGGAACGGCGGCGTGAAGATGATCGTGTCCTTCGGCGCCGTCTGGTGGTGGTTGTAGACGACCTGCGGGCACCACTCGCGGTAGAAGACGCGGTTGACGTTCTGCGCCTCGAGCTGGTTGCAGGCGTAGAAGTCGCGGTTGTTGTCGTGCCCGATGTAGCGCTGGTAGAGCACCGGGACCGTCATGCTGCGCGTCGCGCGGTAGGCGTTGCACACCAGCTCGTAGCCGTCGGGATTGACCGGGCAGGCGAGCAGCACGACCTCGTCGAGGATGCGGCGCACCTCGGCGTCGTCGCGCGCGTTCATCTGCCAGACGAGCTCGATGAGGTTCTGGCCGGCGATCGCCTCGGTGCTGTGCAGGCCGGCGTCGATCCACACCACCGCGCGCCCCTCCTCGCACAGCGCCGCGACGTCGGCGGCGCCGACGCCCTCGGCGTGGGCCATGCGCACGCTGATCTCGCGCAGGCGCTCGAGGCGCGCGAGGTTCTGCGGCGAGCTGATCACCGCCATCGTCATGCGCTGGCCGTAGCTCGTCGCGCCGATGTCGACGAGCTTCATGCGGTCGCTCGCCGCGGCGACGGCGCCGAAGTACCGCATCATGTCGGTGTAGTTGCACAGCCTGTAGTCGGCCCCGACCTCGTGGCCGAGGAACGCGACAGGGCTCGGGACCTGCGCGGCGATCGGCGCGGCGACGAGGAGCGCGAGCAGGAAGGAGATCGTTGGGCGCGGCGATGCCATTGCGGTTCCGGGCGATGCTACGCAGCGTGCGCGCCGGCGCGACCACCGACCGCAGCGGACCACGCCTGCGACGAAGGCGTTGCAGCGCGCCGGGCTGCGCCGTGGCGTCGCCGGCGCCGGCGCTGCCGACGTCGGTGTTTCGCCCGCAGCCCACGCGCAGTCGCCGGTCGCTTCGTATGGTGCCGTCGCGCGTCGCGCCGCCCCGCGGCCCGCGCCCTCTCCCCATGCGCCCACTCGGCCCCCTGCCCTCCGCCCGTCCGTTCCTCCACGCGCTGGCCGTCACCGCCATCGGCCTCGCGCTGCCAGCGCAGCAGCCAGCGCCCGCGCCGGCCGACGGCGACTTCAAGGCCTGGAAGCACCACGGCACCTGCTGGCTGCTGACCACGAAGGACGGCGCCGAACTGCCTGCCGACGCGGTGGTCACGGACTTCCCGACGCTGGTGCGCCTCGACCGCGCGTTCTTCGACTTCAAGCAGGCGCAACCGCGCGGCGAGGACCTGCGCATCAGCGACGCCGATGGCGCGACGCTGCCGCACGAGATCGAGCACTGGGACCCGCAGTCCGGCGCCGCCAGCGTGTGGGTGCGCGTGCCGAGCATCCGCGGCGATGCGCGCCAACCGCTGCGCCTGCACTGGGGCAACGCCGCCGCGAAGAGCGCCTCGGATGGCAGCAAGGTGTTCGCCGCCGACAACGGCTTCGTCAGCGTGCTGCACCTCGATCCGTCGCTGCGCGACACCGTCGGCGCCGTGACCCCCGACGACCGCGGCACGCAGTCCGCGCCCGGCATGATCGGCGAAGGCCGGCGCTTCGACGGCAGGACCGGCATCCAGTGCGGCGAGGCCATCGAGTCCTTCCCGAAGGGCGCTGGCGCCAGCAGCACCGAGGCGTGGTTCCGCGCCGAACACGCCAACACGACCGTGCTGGCGTGGGGCAAGGAGCAGCGGCCCGGCAAGGTGATGCTCAACCTGCTGAGCCCGCCGCGCGTCGCGATCCAGTGCTACTTCGCCGACGTCGAGGCGGAGAGCCCGCTCGCGTTGGGCGAGTGGACGCACGTCGTGCACACGTACGCGCAGGACGACTCGCGCGTCTACGTGAACGGCGTGCTGCAGGGCGCTTCGACGCCGCGCCTCGACATCCCCGGCGTCGTGCGCTTCGACCTCGGCGGTTGGCACGGCAGCGGCTTCACCGGCGAGCTCGACGAGGTGCGCATCAGCGCCGTCGTGCGTTCGCCGGCCTGGGTGCGGCTGTGCCACGAGAACCAGAAGCCGCTGCAGACGCTGGTCGGCCCGCTGGTGGGCGCCGGCGACCGCTTCGCCACGTCGGCGCCATCGATCGAGGTGCGCGAGGGCGCCACCGCGACCGTCAAGGCCACCGCCGGCGGCGCGCAGAAGGTGTACTGGCGCCTGCTGCGCGATGGCGCCGCCACGACGGTCGCCGCCGACCGCTTCGAGTTCACGCTGGACGCCGGCCGCGTGTCCGGCGATCAGACGTTGGCGCTGCAGTTCGTCGCCGTGTACCCGCAGGAGACGCGCGCCATCGACGTGCCGGTGACGATCCGCGAGGCCTCGCCGGATCCGGTGTTCACGCTGACGGCGCCGCCGCAGTGGGACGGCCGCAAGCCGCTGACGCTGGCGGCCGCGGTCGGCAACCTCGCCGCGATGAAGCAGAAGCCGGAGGACCTGCGTCATGCCTGGCGCATCGACGGCGTGGCCGCCGTGCAGCGCCGCGAGGCCGGCAAGCTCGTGCTCGAGCGCGCGATGGGCAGCGGCCCGATGACGGTCACCCTCACGCTCGACAACGGCGGCGCGCCGGTGACGCGCAGCGCCACGATCCAGGTCACGGAACCCGCGCGCGACGCGTGGGTCCCGCAGCCGTGGGCGGCGGACGAGAAGCCGGCCGACCACCAGTTCTACGCGCGCGACGACCGCGGCGTCGGCACGCTGGTGTGGCGCGGCGAGCTGCCCGGCAAGGCCGAACGCGTGTTCCTGCGCGTGCTCGCCGACGGCAAGCCGTTCGCGACCGACGACGCGAAGGTCGGCGCCGATCGCCGATTCGACCTGAAGGCCGAGCTGAAGCCGGGCCTCGTGCGCTATCGCGCCGAGCTGCTGACCAAGGCCGGCGGGCGCGAGACGGTCGTGCTGGCCGCCGACGACCTCGTCTGCGGCGACGCGTTCCTGGTCGATGGCCAGTCGAACGCCGAGGCGACCGACCTCGGCAAGGACGATCCGGCGCTGCGCAGCGATTGGGTGCGCACGTTCGGCTGCATGGGCGGCGGCGGCGGCGAGGGCTGGCGCACCGTGTGGGGCCCGGCCGTCGCGCGCGGGCGCGAAGGCCGGCTGCAGGTCGGCTACTGGGCGCTGCTGCTCGGCACGCAGCTCGTCGAAGCGCACGGGATCCCGATCTGCATCCTCAACGGCGCCGTCGGCGGCTCGCGCATCGACCAGCACCAGCGCAACGAAGCCGACCCCGAGTCGCGCGACTCGATCTACGGCCGCCTGCTCTGGCGCGCCCGCGCCGCGCGCCTGACGCACGGCATCCGCGCGGTGTTCTGGCACCAGGGCGAGAACGACCAGGGCGCCGCGGGCCCCTCGGGCCGCTGGGGCCACGAGACGTACCGCGACGACTTCGTGGCGATGGCCGGCGGCTGGCAACGCGACTACCCGAACGCGCAGCACCGCTACGTCTTCCAGATCTGGCCGCACGCGTGCTCGATGGGCAGCGACGGCTCCGACGACCGGCTGCGCGACGTGCAGCGCACGCTGAGCCGCTCGTTCGCGAAGCTGAGCGTGATGTCCACGCTCGGCATCGAACCGCCGGGCGGTTGCCACTACCCGCTCGAGGGCTACGCGCAGTTCGCCAGGCTGATCCGCCCGCTGGTCGAACGCGACCTCTACGGCGCGCAGCCGACGGCGTCGATCACCGCGCCCGACCTGCGGAGCGCACGCTTCGTCGGCGCCGCGCGCGACGCGATCGAGCTCGAGTTCGACCAGCCCGTCGTGTTCGCCGACGCGCTCGCCGACCAGTTCCACCTCGACGGCGCGTCCAAGGTGGTCGGCGGCGCCGTGACCGGCAACGTGCTGCGCCTGCAGCTCGACGCCGCGACGCAGGCGAGCACGATCACCTACCTGCGGAGCCGCCGCTGGAAGGCCGGCAACGTGCTGCGCGGCGCGAACGGCATCGCGGCGCTGACCTTCTGCGAGGTCGCGATCGCGGCGGACGGCAAGTGACGCGGGCCGGGCGGCGTGGCCTTCCGTGACGCAGACTCCTAGCGCCGCGCGCCGACCGCCCGCTCGAACGCCGCCTTGCCGCCGACCACCGGCAGCTCGATCGACGTCGCGTCCAGGTCGATGGTCAACTCGGTGCCCGCGGCCGGCCACAGCGTGAAGTCGCGGTCGCTGGCGAACAGCATCAAGCCGATGCGCTTGCCCTTCACGAGCATCTGGTCGTCGGGCTGCAGCTCGAACGCCAGGTCGTAGGACTTGCCGGGCACGAGCGGTTCGCCCTGGCGCAGCGAGGCGTGGTTCTGCGGATCGGCCCAACCTCGCGTGATCACGCTGTCGGTGATGCGCCCCTGGTCGGTCCACGGCAGCTGCACCAGCCACACCGAGAAGTTCGTCGCCGGCTTGCTGCTCGCGAGCCGCACCTTGATGCGGCAGGCGCCCGAGAGGTGCAGCGGCTCGACCAGCGGCGGCGTCGCGTAGAGCAGCCGGTGCGGCGACGACTCGGCCTTGGCCAGCTCGGCGCCGGCGATCGCGACGTCGTCGATCAGCGTCTCGGTCTTCTGGCCGGGCATCGCCTCGGCGCGCAACTCGCCGACGCCGGCGCCGCCAGCGCGCGGCCGCAGCGCCACCGGCGCCGCGTCCGGGTGCGGATACTCCGGGTACGGCGTCGGCGCGTCGTTCTGCGCGTCCTCGCGCACGATCCAGCTGCGCGGGTCCTTCTCGACGCCGTTGTCGACGCCGTACAGGAAGCGCGTGAACCAGCGATTGCGCAGCGCCAGCGGCGGCGGGCCGCCATGGCCGCCCTGATGGAAGTAGGCCATGCACGGCACCCCCTTCTGCTTCAGCGCGGCGTAGATGCGCACGCTGTGTTCGGGCATCACGTTCCAGTCGTTGAACGCGTGCGCCATCAGCACCGCGGCGCGCAGCGGCGCGAGGTCGTTGAGGTAGTCGCGCCCGGCCCAGAAGTCGTTGTAGTCGCCGCTCCGGCGGTCGAAGCCGCCCAGCATCGCCTCGTCGCGCACCTTCTCGTTGCACCACGCGCGGCGCGCGGGGGCGCCGCTGTTGATGAAGTCGTAGAGGACGTCGATGTCCTCCCCCATGTAGCCGCCAGGGTGCCGGACCAGGCCGTGGCTGCGGTAGTAGTGGTAATACGACGTGTTCGGCGCGATCGGGATGATCGCCTCCAGTCCGGCGACGCCCGTGGTCGCCGCGGCGAGCGGCAGCGTGCCGTTGTACGACGTGCCGGTCATGCCGACCTTGCCGCTGCACCAGGTCGCCTTCACCTCGACGTCGCCGTCGATCGTCGTGTAGCCCTTGGCGCGGCCGCACAGCCAGTCGATCACGGCCTTCGGCGCCAGCGACTCGTTGTCGCCGCCGACGGTCGGACAGCCTTGCGAGAAGCCGGTGCCGGGCGACGACGAGTGCACGACGGCGAAGCCGCGCGGCACCCAGGTCTTCACCTCGGTCGGCGCGATCATGCCCGGTTGCTTGCCGGCGGCGATCGGCGGCATCGCGCCGCGCGCCGGCGGCTCGGCGCCGACCTCCTGCTTGGGATCCCAGAACCAGCGGCTGTCGGTGCCGCCGGTGCCGGCGAAGTACGGACTCGTCTCGTAGACCACCGGCACCACGAGCCCCTCGGTGTCGGTCTGCTTGGGTCGGGTGACGTCGACGTGCAGTCGATCCGGCTTGCCGTCGCCGTCGGAGTCGAACGGCGCCTCGACCCAGAGGAAGTGGCGGATCCAGTCCGACGGCTCGTTGAAGCCCGCGACGACCTGGGCCTGGCCATCGGCGAACACCGGCAACGTGCGGGCAGGCTCCTGCGCGAACGCCGGCGCGGCCGCCAGCAGCGCCACGCCGACGAAGCACGGCAGGCAGGGAACTCCGGACACACGGACGACGAATGACATTCTTGGGACTCCTCGATGGCGACATCGCGCCGTGCCGCAGCGCGCGGCCGACGGCATCGCGCCGACGCGGCTGTGTTAGCAGAACGGGCCGACGCAAACCGCCGCGGCCTCGCGGAATCACCGCGCGCCGGCGCGCGATCGGACGCGAGTTCCCATGCGGCAGGCTGCTGCCAGCGGCGCGCGATCGCGGCATGATGCGACCATGGCTCCTCGTCCCGGCCTGCTCGCGGCCGCCCTCGGACTCTGCGTCGCATCGACTCCCGCGCAGGCGACGCTGCCGCCCGGCTCCGAAGCGCGCGTCGACTTCGCGACCCAGGTCGAGCCGTTGCTGGCCGAACACTGCTTCGACTGCCACGGCGAGGACAAGTCGAAGGGCAACTTGCGCATCTCGCGCCTCGACCCGGCGATGCCCGACCGCGCGAGCTCCAACGCGTGGCGGCACGCGCTCGACGTGATCCACGCCGGCGAGATGCCGCCGAGCGACGCGCCGCAGATGGACGACGACCAGCGGCGGCTGGTGACCCGATGGCTGATCGCGTCGCTGGCCGAGGCGGCGGCGCGGCTGAAGGGCGAGCAGCGCGTCGTCATGCGGCGCCTGACGCGCGACCAGTACACCAACGCGTTGCAGGACCTGCTGTCGTTGCCGATCGAGTTCGGCCACGCGCTGCCGGCCGAAGCGCGGTCGGAGATGGGCTTCACCAACAACGGCGAAGTGCTCGACGCCTCGCCGCTGCTGCTCGACTACTACCAGCAGATCGCCCGCGACGCGCTGGCCGAGGCGATCGTGACCGGCCCCCGCCCGACGCCGACGCGCTACCGCATCACGTTCGGCCGCGGCCTCGGCAAGGGCCACGTCGCCGGCAGCACCGGCGGCTACCAGGCGGTGCCGCTCGAGACCGACGACTTCCGGCTCGACGTGCTCGATGCGGCCGGCAAGCAGATCGCGCCCGCCGACGCGGCGGAGAAGCAGGCGCAGGAACGCCTGCGTCGCCGCATCAGCATCGGGCTGCGCGGCTCGGCGCAGGACCGCTTCCGCGTCGTCGACGAGGGCATGATGCTGCTGTCGGGGCTGCCGCAGCACGAGAAGCCCTCCGGGTCGTGGCAGGGCCCGTCGCCGAACCTCGCGCTCGAGATGCAGCGCTGCTGGCCCGAACGCGGCGCCTTCGCCCTGCGCGTCGAGGCCGCGCGCGGCTACGTGCCGCAACTGCGCCGCGAGCTGCTGATCGCGCTGGACGAGCGCGTGGCCATGGCGACGTGGTCGGCCGCCGACGGCGTGCAGGCGCCTGCGGGCGCGATCGTGCTGGCCGCGGCGAAGGGCCAGGAACTCGACAACCTGCGCCTCGACGAGGCCGGCGAGTCGCTGTTCGCCATCGAGGCGCCGAAGCCGAGCCGCGTGCGCCTCGAACTCGACCTGCCGCACGACGGCCTGTACCAGGTCGATCTCGTGCACCGCCCGGCCGCCGCGGCGGCGATGCCGTCGGTGCGCCTGACCGTCGCCGGCAACCACCTCGACCACCGGCCCGCGGCCACCCCCGAACAGCTGCAACAGCCGCGCGTCGTGACGGCGCTCGGCGCGATCGGCATGCGCGCGGGCCGCCATCACATCCGCCTCGGCGGCCCGTTCTTCGTCGGCTGCTCGCACGTGGTGGTCACGCCGATGCCGGCCGAGCACCCGCTGGCGCAGCGCCTGCGCGCGCGCGACGCCGAGCAGAACGAGGCCCTGGCGCGCATGAAGCCGGTCCTGCGCGCCTACGCCGGCACGCGCACCGACGACGGCATGGACTACCGCACCTTCGGCGAGCCGGTCGAGGTCGACGCGCCGCTCTCGGCGCCGCGCGTCCACGAGTTCGTCGGGCGGCTCGAGAACCTGCCGATCCCGGAGCCCGAGTCGGGCGACACCGAGGAGCTGTCGGGCTTCCTGCTGCTCGGCCTGTGGAACGACCACCTGGTCAAGTCGCCGAAGGAGACGGGGCCGCCGCTGCTGGTCCGCTCGATCGAGTTCGAGGCGCCGTGGTTCGAGTCGTGGCCGCCGCGCTCGCACACCGACATCTTCCCGCCGGCCGGCGACGTCGACCTCACGCAGAAGGGCGCCGCCCGCGACGCCTACACCGCCGACGTGCTGCGCCGCTTCCTCGAGCGCGCGTTCCGTCGCCCCGCCGAGCCCGGCGAAGTCGACCGCTACATGGCGTTCTGGCGCGCGGTCGAGGACCAGCACCCGGTCTACGAACACGGCGTGCGCGAGGCGCTGGTGGCGATGCTGTGCTCGCCGCACTTCCTGTTCCTGGTCGAGCCGGACGGCGCCGACGCGCGCCTGTCCGAGACGGCGCTGGCGGCGCGGCTGTCGTTCTTCCTGTGGAACTCGCCGCCCGACGCGACGCTGCGCGAGCTCGCCGCCGCCGGCGCGCTGACCGCGCACCTGCCGGCCCAGGTCGACCGCATGCTGGCCGATCCGCGCGCGGCCCGCTTCGTGCGCATGTTCACGCACGAGTGGCTGCGGCTCGACCGCCACGCGGCGATGACGATCGACCCGGACCGGCATCGCGACTACACGCGCTTCGTCAAGCGCGACATGGCCGAGGAGACGTGGCGCTTCGTGCAGCACGTGCTGGAGCAGGATCTCAGCGTGACGACGCTGATCGACTCCGACTTCGCGATGCTGAACCAGAACCTCGCCGAGTTCTACGGCGTCCCCGGCGTGCTCGGCCCGCGCTTCCGGCCGGTGCCGGTGACGAAGGCGCAGCAGCGCGGCGGCCTGCTGACGCAGGGCTCGTTCCTGGCCGGACACTCGGACGGCCTCGAGCCGCACACGATCAAGCGCGCCGTCTGGCTCAAGCAGCGCATCCTCGGCACGCCGCCGCCGCCCCCGCCGCCGAACGTGCCCGCCCTCGATCCGACCACGCCCGGCTTCGAGAAGATGACGCTGCAGCAGCAGCTCGCCGCCCACCGCGACAAGGCCTCGTGCCGCGACTGCCACGCGTCGATCGACCCGTTCGGCGTCGTGTTCGAGCGCTTCAGCGCCGTCGGCCGGCTCGAGACGCGCCGCAAGGACCAGGAGATCGACGCGCGCTCGACGCTGCCGGACGGCAGCGAGGTCGATGGCATGGCGGGGATCGTCGACTGGCTGCTGCAGCACAAGCGCGACGCGGTGGCCCGGTCGCTGATCGAACACCTGCTCGCCTACGCGCTCGGCCGCGACCTCTCGTTCGCCGACGCGCCCGAGATCGACGCGATGCTGAGCGGCGCGCAGGCCGACGGCTATCGCGCCCGCGGTATCCTGCGTCGGATCGTCCAGGGCCACGCCTTCACGCACCGGTGACGCCAATGACCAACGCGCTCGACCGTCGTTCCTTCCTCCGCGGCGCCGGCGTCACGGTGGCGCTGCCGTTCCTCGACGCGATGCGCCTCGGCCCGGCCCGCGAGCCGGCGCGCCGCATGGTCTGCGTCTACTTCCCCAACGGCGCCTCGATGCCGGAGGAGGACGACACGAAGTGGAACAAGTGGCGCTGGTTCCCCAACCGCGCCGGCGCCGACTACCAGTTCACCGAGGTGCTGCGCTGCCTCGAGCCGTTCCGCGACAAGCTGTCGCTGCTCGGCGGCCTCAGCCACCCGCTGAGCCGCGAGCTGCTCGGCCACCTCGCCGGCGACACGTGGCTCACCGCCGGCGACGCGCGCGGCGACGCCTACGTCAATCGCGTCTCGGTCGACCAGGTCGCCGCCGAGTCGCTCAAGCGCCACACGCGCTACCCGTCGCTGGTGTTCTCGACCGACGGCGGCGTCGGCTACAAGTCACGCGTGTCGACGCTGTCGTTCGACCACAGCGCGCGCCCGATCCCGGCGGAGCACCACCCGCGGCGCATCTTCGAACGCTACTTCGCGCCGAACGGCGGCGGCTCGACGGCGGAACGGCGCCAGAGCCTGCGACAAGGCAAGCAGATCGTCGACCTCGTGCTCGAGGACAGCAAGCGCCTGAACCAGCGCCTGGGCAAGGGCGACCGCGCCAAGCTCGACCAGTACATGACGTCGCTGCAGGCCGTCGAGGAGCAGGTGCGCCGCAACGAAGCGTGGCTGGACCGTCCGCTGCGCCCGTTCGACGGCAGCCACATCGCCCTCGACGCGGCGGCCGACGTCGACCCGGGCCTCTACCTGCGCACGATGTACGACCTGATCGCGCTGGGGCTCGAGACCGACATCTCGCGCGTCGCGACGTTCCAGACCGGCCGCGAGGACGGCATGGGCTTCGCCGACCACTTCCCGTCGCGCGCGCTCGGCATCAAGCGCGGCCACCACACCATCAGCCACGACGGCCACGACGGCCATTGGGAGGAGTGGGGTCGCTACGACCAGTGGCACGCGCAGCAGTTCACGCACTTCCTGCGCCGGCTGGCCAAGGTCGAGGACGAGAACGGCAGCCTGCTCGACCAGACGGTGGTCCTGTACGGCAGCTGCTGCAGCACGACCCACAACGCGCGCAACTACCCCGTCGCGCTGGTCGGCGGCAGCCGCCTCGGCCTGCGCCACGGCAGCTACACGAAGTACGACGAAGCGACGCCGTTCAGCAACGTGCTGCTCGGCATGCTGCGCAGCGTCGGCGTGCCGGCCGAGACGTTCGCCGACAGCACCGGCTGGCTGCCCGAGGTGTTCGGCGCCTGAGCGCGCGCGGCGGCGTGCGCCGCGACCTCGCGCAGGTCGCGGCCGGCGGCGAACCGCCGCGAACGGCTACTGGATCTGCGGCACGCTGAGCACGCCGTTGCTGAACACGAAGCCGCCGCTCTCGCCGTTCGCCAGCGGCACGGCCGGATCGAACAGCCCGACCGCCTGCACGCCGATCGGCAGGCCCGGCGGGAACGCCGGCGCGAAGAAGGTGAACGGGTAGGCGTTGGTCGGCGCCAGCGACACCGCCGCGAAGCTGAGGTCGAGCGTGCCGAGGTACGCGCGACAGCCCGGCAGGTTGGCGAGGATGCCGGTGAGGTCGAGACCGGTCGGCAGGATGTTGAGGCTGAGGAACAGGCCCGAGACGTAGACGCCGGAGCCCGGCACGAACTCGGGGATGTTGCCGACCGTGTAGGTGACCGTCGTGCTCGGGTTGATGACCGGTGCCGGCGAGGCCGCGAGCGACAGCGGCGACAGCCCGATCGCCGGGCCCATGACGAACGGCGTCGCGGTCGTGAAGTCGACCGACGGCGGCGTGGCGCCCGCGCCGGCGAGCGTGCCGCCGACGACCATCGTCGTGGTGTTCGTCGTGACCGCCATGCTCGACCACACCATCGTCACCTCGCCGCTGGCGAGGTTGACCTGCCACTGGAAGGTCGCCGGGTTGGTCGTGCCGTACTCGTAGACGCCGTCGAACGTGACGTAGAGCACGCCGTTGGCTTCCTCGGTCTTCACCTTGCCGCTGCCCGCCGCGCTCGGGTTGTAGTCGCGCCAGCAGTACCAGCCGAGGCCGGTCGCCGTGGCCGTCGCCGCGAGCGTCGCGGTGTACGCCGTGCCCTGGTTGCCGGTCGCCGCGGCGGTCAGCACGCCGTTCGACGACACCGTCCACTGCCCTGCCGTGCCGCCCGGCACCGGCACGGGCACGGACGTCGGGAACGTCGTCGCGAGGTCGTCGCCGTTGGCGACGATCGTCGCCGTCGCGCTGGGCGGCACGTACAGCGCGCTGCCGACGCCGGGCAGCCACACCGCGACGTAACCGCCGCTGGTCGGCGTGAACAGCAGCGCGTTGCCGTCGAGCGTCGCCTTGGCGGCCGGCGTGCCGGCGAACGCCGACAGGAAGTTCGTGCGATCGAGCGTGTAGGCGTGGCAGCCGGCGCCGAAGTTCTGGTGGTACGCGGCCGACAGGTCGCGGATCTGCAGCGCGGTGACGTGCGGCGCCAGCACGTTGCCCGCCTGCGGGTGCGTGCCTTGGATCGTCAGCCACAGCTCGGCGGCGTTGCTGTAGGTGAACGTGCCGGTGCAGTGCGAGCCGAACTGGGTGTCCGGCGACGACGCCGCCGGCGCGTTGTCGGGATCGGCGTCGAGCGGCGCCGACAGCGGGCCCTGCTGCATCGTCGCCAGGTTGGTGAGCTCGCCGCCGATGAGCGCGCCCGTGCCGAACGCCGAGCCGAGCGTCATCTGCCGGTCGTAGAGCACGTTGGTCGCCGTGCCGGTGCGCTGGTCGGTGAACCACACCTGGACCGCGTACGTGCGGCCGGGCACGAGCGGCGCCAGCGTGTCGAGGCGGATGCCGCCCCACGCGCTCGGATTCGCGGCCACCGCGGTCTGCATCGCGAGCGACGTGCCGAGCAGGTCGTTGAAGCCTGTGTTGCCGGTCGTCGAGTTGTTGAGCCCGCCGGTGATGTAGCCGGACCACCCGGTCGGCGCCCACGCGCCGGCGAACGCCACGCCGTTGACCGTCGGCGAGATCGCCGCGATGCCGGGCTGGTGCGCGTTGCGCGCGACGACCAGCGCGCCCTGCACGCTGACGTCGTTGGGCGAGACGCTGGGCAGCACGGGCCCCCACGTGATCGTCTGGGCGGTGGCGGCGCTCGCCGCGAGGGCGACAGCGAGAAGGGACGGCAGCGGGGCGTGGCGCATCGACGGTTCCTGGGCGAAGGACGGCGTGCGCTCGCGGCGAATGGCGCAGCGAGCACGCCGGCGTGGACAGGTCGTACGCACGTTCACGCGCCGTTGCCATGGGATCAACCCTTGGTGCGACGTGTTGCACGCCGCAGCCGGCCGATGCGCCGCACCGCAGCAGCGACGGCGGGGCGCGCCGCGAACGCGACGGACGGACTCGCCGACGCGCGGTAACTTCCGCGCTCCGCCGTGGTTCCCCGCGGTTCCTTCCCTCGCCAACCCTCGCCCCGATTCCGCCGATGCGCCCCGCCCTCCTCGCCCGTTGCTTCCTTGCGCTCACGGGCGCGACGCTGCTCGCCCTCACCCTCGCCGCCACCGGCGCGCTGCCGCAAGGCCAGGGCCAAGGCCCGGGCAATGCCGGCCAGGTCGAACGCGCCTTCACCGTCACGCACGGTCCGGCGGTCACGCTGCTGACCACCGCCGGCTCGACCGGCCATCAGCTCGGCGACCTGCGCGTGCTGCCGGCGATGCCGATCGCCAACGCCACCGGCGCCATCGTCGGCCGCCTCGACGCGCAGCTCGTCACCACCAGCGTCGACTACCCGACCTTCGGCGACGAGGTGCGCATGAGCGTGCTCAACTTCGTCTTCGGCGAGGGCACGGCGAACTTCGCCGGCTCCGCCGACCAGCTGCAGGTCAGCGGCAGCGGCTACTACCCGAGCACGCAGAGCACGATCCCGGTCGGCGAAGCGCTGGTCCGGCCGATCACCGGCGGCTCGGGCGTCTACGCCGGCGCCAGCGGCTGGGCGCGCACCGAGCACCTCGCCGACAACACGTGGCGGCACACGTTCTTCCTGCTGCCGACGCCGCGCCGCTGAGCGACGGCGCGCGCCGCGCCTACTTGCCCGCCTTCGGCTTCCCCGGCGCGGGCAGGTAGTGGTAGCCGTTCTCGCTGCGCGTGTTGTCGAGCGCGAAGGCGTCGCGGTTGTCGAGGAAGTCGACGACCTGCTTGGTCGGGATCGCGAAGTTGAGGCCCTGCATGCCGGTGTAGCCGGCGCAGTTCACGCCGACGACCTCGCCGCGCAGGTTGAACAGCGGGCCGCCCGAGTTGCCGGGGTTGATCGGCGTGGTGATCTGGAAGTGGCAGCGGCCTTCGATCGTGCGGTTGGTGACGCTGATGATGCCGCTGCTGACGGTGCGGTCGAGGCCGATCGGCGCGCCGATGGCGTAGACGGTGTCGCCGACGCGCATCGCGTCGCTGTCGCCGAGGTACACGGTCTTGAGCGTCAGGTCGGCCGGCGGCTCCATCTTGACCAGCGCGAGGTCCATGCTCGGGTTGATCGCGGCGACCTTGCACTTGCGCACCGTGCGCGGGTCCATGCCGGCCTTGCCGACCGGATAGACGACGACGTCGACCTCGAGCTCGCGCGCGACGACGTGGAAGTTGGTGACGACCCAGCCGTCGGGATGCGTGACGAAGCCCGAGCCCTGGCCGCCGGCCGCCTCGATCTTGACCACCGACTCGCCCATGCGCTTGGCGCCCTCGGCGACGCTGAGCTCGGGCAGCTCGGCGCGCGCCCACAGCGCCTTCTTCTCGACCGCGCCGCTGCGCTTGCCGTCGACGGTCTCGCGGCGCACCACCGCGGCGACCGGCACCTTGAGCACGTCGTAGCCGACGTCGACGAACACCAGCTGGTCGGTGGTGCGCAGCACGCGGCCCTGGATGCGGCAGCCGTTGCCGAGGTCGAGGATCTCGACGCCGTCGGCGCGCACCGGCGCGGCTTCGGCGGGCTTCGCAGGCGTCGGGTCCTGCGGCAGGCAAGCGAACAGCGCGGCGGCGATTGCGGCGAGCATCGAAGCGAGCATAGAGTCGCGCGACGATGTCCGCCAAGTCGCTCGCCCTGGCCCAACTCGCCGCCGCCCTCGCCGCCGCCGCGGCGTCCGCCCAACAGACGCCGCCGCCGATCGCGCCCGAGCTGCGCGCGCGCTTCGGCTTCACCGGCCCGGTGGTGCAGAAGGTCGGCGACGGCATCGCCGACCTCAGCGTCGTCGACATCGATGGCGACGGCCGGCGCGAAGCGGTGGTCATCGACGCGCGCCGCGGCCGCCTCGTCGCCGTGCGCGTCGAGCAAGGCGAAGCGAAGCTGCAGCCGATCCCGACCAACGGCCAGATCGCCGGCTACGCGGTCGCCGACGTGCACGGCGACGGCGCGCCCGACCTGCTGCTCGTCGACGCGCGCGGTCGGCTGACCGTGCGCCACCCGGGCCGCGAGCCCGAGCGCGCGCCGCTCGACCTCGCGATGGCCCCGCGCGGCCTGACGCTGCTCACCGGCGACCTCGACCGCGACGGCAAGGCCGACCTCGTCGTCGCCAACGGCGGCCAGCTGCGCTGGATCACGCAGCTCGGCGGCGAGCCGAAGCTCGCGCCGGTCGAGCCGCTCGACGAGAACACGCGCGACCTGCAGCTCGCCGACCTCGACGGCGACGGCGCGCTCGACCTCGCGGCGATGACCGGCGGCGGCAAGGGCGCGTTGATGAACCTGCGGCTGCGCCGCGGCCGCGGCGACGGCAGCTTCGGCCCCTGGGCGATCGCCGGCGTCGAGGACCTGCGCCACGTGTTCGCCGCGCAGCTCGCCGACGGCAAGCCCGCGCTCGGCACCATCGCCGGCGCCGCGCAGCGGCTGACGCTGCACGGCTGGCGCGACGACGCCGAGCAGGCGGCGCTGGCGTGGTGGCCGATCGGCGAGAACCCGGGAGGCAAGGCGCTGCCTTCGGCCGTCGGCGACCTCGACGGCGACGGCGACGTCGACCTCGCGCTGGCGCGGCCCGATCGCGCGCAGCTGCTGGTGCACGAGTGGCGCGACGGCACGTTCGTCGTGCGCACGCTGCCGACGCTCGCCGGCGTCGCGTCGCTGGCGATCGGCGACGTCGACGGCGACGGCAAGAACGACCTCGTGCTGGCGAGCCCCGAAGAGGACGCCGTCGGCTTCTGCCCCGGCAGCGCCCCGCTCGACCGCTTCCCCGAGCGCCTGCCGTGCCTCGACAAGCCGGTCGCCGTCGCGGTCGCGCCCGGCGGCGGCGTGCTGGCGATCACGCGCAACGACAAGCGCGACGGCCAGCTGCTGCAGCTCGCGCCCGGCAAGGAACCGCAGAAGGTCGCCGATCTCGGCCGCCTGCCCAGCGACCCGTCGCGCCTGCTGATCGGCGACTTCGGCGACGCCGACGGCCGCGAGGCCGCGTTCGTCGTGCCGGGCGACGGCCTGCGCACGCTGACGCTCGGCGCGCCGCGCAAGGACGGCAAGAACGCCGACGCCGCCGGCTTCACCAAGAAGGCCGAGGAGGGCGCCGTGCTCGCGTCTTCGGTCGACGGCGCGCCGGCCCTGCTCGCCGCGCGCGACCGCTTCGTCCGCGCCTTCCGCCTCGGCGCCGACGGCGGCGTGCGCATCCTCGCGCAGGACAACGGCCCCGACGGCCTCGCCGAGATCAGCCTGTGCGCCGACGCCCCCGCCGACGGCGGCAAGGCCGTGCGGCTGTACTACGACCGCAAGGGCAACAAGCTGCTGCGCGTCGTCGCCGGCAGCGCGCCGCAGACCGTCGAGACGCCGCCGTTCGACTTCACGCAGCTGCTGCCGCACGAAGGCGGCGCGCTGCTGCTCGGCCCGCGCGGCGTGCTGCGCGTGCCGTTCGCGCGCGGCGCCGGCCTGCGGCCGCTCGCGTCGCACGAGGCCCCGCTCGAGACCTCGGCCTACGAACTGGCGCGCCCCGGCGACTTCGACCACGACGGCGTCCCCGACGTCGCCGTCGTCGACCGCGACGTGCCGGGCGTGCAGATCGTCGCCGGCGGGCCGCAGGGCCTGCAGCGCGCGCTCGCCATCCCGGTGTTCGAGACGCCGCCGCGCAGCCAGCCCGGCCCCGAGCCGCGCGAGCTCGCCGTCGGCGATCTCGACGGCGACGGCCGACAGGACTTCGCCCTGATCGTGCACGATCGCCTCCTCCTCTACCTGCAACAGCCATGACCCTCGCCCGCTTCTCGTTGCCGTTCCTCGCCCTGCTGGCGCTCGCGCCGGCCCAGGATCCCGCCTTCCGCTTCGTGCCGAAGGACGCCGCTCTGGTCGTGCGCATGGGCGCGCCGGCCCGCTGGAAGAAGGACTTCGCCGACACCGCGCTCGCCAAGCTGATGGCCGCGCCGGCGCTGCAGCCGATGATGGCGCAGGTCGGCGAGGCGATGACGGCGATGATGACCGAGGCGCGCGGCAGCGGCTTCGACGCCGACGCGCTCGAGCGCATGGTCGCCGACTACCAGGGCGACCTGGTGATGAGCATCTCGGTCGACTGGAAGAAGGCCGACCTCGTCACCATGGGCGACGAGGACCCGTCGATGCCGTTCGTGATGACGATCGCGGCGACGCCGCACCCGTCGTACGACCTCGCCGCGCTGGCCAAGGCGATCGACGCGTCGACGCAGAAGATGCTCGACGAGCCGGACGCGCCGCCGTCGAAGGAGCTGGCGATCGGCGAACTGCGCCTGCGCGCCGTCGCCGACACCGGCGAGGCGGGCATGTGGGGCACCGTGCCGGCGATGGTCGACGGCCACCTCGTGATGTTCTTCGGCAACGACGTCGAGGCCCACGCGACGAAGGCCATCGAGGGCAAGGACCGCTTCGAGGCGGCCGAGGCCGCCGGCGCGCCGATGTTCGTGCACGGCGACGTCGCCGGCTTCGTCGGCGCGCTGGAGGACAGCATGGCCGAGCTGGAGGAGATGGGCGCAGCGCCCTTCGACTTCGGCGAGCTGCTCGACACCGTCGGGCTGCGCGCGATGGATGCGATGCGCATGACCGTCGGCGCCGAGGGCAAGCACCTCGTCGCCGACCTCAAGCTTGGCCTGCGCGGCGACAAGCGCGGCGCGATGGCCATGCTGCCGCAGACGACGGCGCAGCCGAAGCTGCTGCGCGTGCTGCCGGCGTCGGCGTCGAACTGGACGGTGTCGCCGCTCGACCTCGGCGTGCTCTACACCACCGCCGAGCAGTTCGTGACCCTGATGGAGGCCGAGATGCCGATGTCGTGGGCCGACATGATGACGGCGATGGCCGACGAGCTGAAGGTCCGCCTCAAGGAGGACCTGCTCGACCACCTCGGCGGCGAGATGCTGCTGCTCAACGACGCCGACCCCGAGGCCGAGCCCGAGGACGACTCGCCGCTCGCGGCCGTCGGCGACATGTGCATGGTCTTCTCGCTGCGCGACGGCGCGGCCTTCGGCAAGTCGGTCGAGACGATGCTGCGCGCGCGCGGCCTGCACGCCGCCCGCAAGACCGAGGAGTACCAGGGCGCCAAGATCCACCGCATGACGCTGCTGGCGACGATCCCGCTCGAGTACGCGATCACCGACGACCTGCTGCTGCTGGCGATCGGCGACGGCGAGCGCAGCCGCGCGTCGCTGCGCGGCGTGCTCGACGCCAAGGCCTCGGGCACGGCGACCGAGCTGCCGCCGGAGGTGAAGGCGCACATGGAAGCCGCGCCGGCCGGCTGGTGCGGCGTCGGCCTGACGCGCCCGGCCGAGACGATGGCCGGCCTCGCCAAGGCGATGAGCGAAGCCGCCGCGCTCGGCGACGAGATGGGCGAGGACGCCGGCCAGATGGGCATGATCGGCAGCGTGCTCGAGGCCGTCGCCGGCGAGATGAAGCGCCTGGGCATCGAGACGTCGATGGCGTTCGTCTACTCGGGCCCGCAGGGCGTGGGCTACCGCCTGCGCTGGTGAGCGGGCGCGCAGCGCGCTGACCGCGCTGAAGCAACGGCCGCGGCGACCTCGGGGTCGGCGCGGCCGTCGTCGTTTTGGCGGTCAGCCGCCGACGCCGCGGATGGCGTCGACCTCGATCTCGATGCGCATGCGCGGATCGGCGAGCCCCACCACCATCATCGTCGCGTAGTCGAACCCGGTCGTGCCCGACACGTAGACGTGGTCGCCGACCACCACGGCCCGCGAGTAGCCGACCTCGCGCTCGAACGTCGAACCGGAAGAGATGTGGCGGCGCGTCATGGCCGCACGATGGCGGCGCCGACGCGGGAATCCAGCGCGCTCGGCGGCCGGCGCTGCGTCGTGGCTGACGAGCCGGCCAGGCTCGACGCCGCGAACGAGGCGTTCGTCGCCAAGGTGGCCGCGGCGAACGGACCGGCCGACGGGGCGCGCCCGCCGGCTTGCGGCACGGAACTTTCGTCGCCGGAGCGAAACCGGCGGGTCGCCGCATGGCGTCCGCGCCCCGCTGGGTCTATGGATACGAACCGCGCGCGGCCCGAAGCCCCTCGGCGCGCGTCGAACCCTGATGCAACTTGCCCGAACCGCACGCGCAGAGGACCTGACCGAGCCGACGACGCCCGCCCACGACGCGGGCGAGGCGGCGACGCTGGCGCAGTGGCAGCAGCGACTGCGGGAGTACCGCCAACCCGACGCGCGCAGCGCCACGTGGCAGCTCGTGACGACGATCGGCAGCTACGTCGGCGCCTGGGTGGCGATGTACTTCGCGCTCGCCGTCTCGTGGTGGCTCGCCGTCCCGCTCGCCGTGCTGGCCGGCGGCGTGATGGTGCGCGTGTTCATCCTGTTCCACGACTGCGGCCACGGCTCGTTCTTCGCGTCGCGCCGCGCCAACGACTTCTGGGGCGTCGTCACGGGCTGGCTGACGCTCACGCCGTACCAGCAGTGGCGCAGCGACCACGCCGTCCACCACGGCGCCGCCAGCGACCTCGACCGCCGCGGCGTCGGCGACATCTGGACGATGACGGTGCAGGAGTACCACGACGCGACGCCGTGGCGGCGCCTGTGCTACCGCCTCTCGCGCAGCCCGATCGTGATGTTCGGCGTCGCGCCGTTCGTGCTGTTCCTGGTCATGCAGCGCGTCGCGCGCCGCGACGCGACGGCGAGCGAGCGGGCGTCGGTGCTCTGGACGAACATCGTGGTCGCCGCGACGGCGGTCGGACTCGCCCTCGCCTTCGGCATCGTGCCGTACCTGATCCTGCAGGCGATCGTGCTGCTGGTCGCGGGCGCCGCCGGCATCGGCCTGTTCTACCTGCAGCACCAGTTCGAGGACGCGTACTGGGAGCGCGGCGCGCAGTGGGACTACACCGCGGCCGCCCTGCAGGGCAGCTCGTTCCTGCGCCTGCCGCGCGTGCTGCAGTGGTTCTCGGGCAACATCGGGTTCCACCACATCCACCACCTGAGCCCGCGCATCCCCAACTACCACCTGCAGCGCTGCCACGAGTCGGAGCCGGCCTTCCGCGCCGTCCGGCCGCTGACGCTGCGCGAGATGGTGCGGGCGCTCAACCTGCGGTTGTGGCACGAGCCGACGCGCAAGCTGGTCAGCTTCCGCGAGGCCAAGCGCCTGCGGGGCGCGCGCGCGGCGGGGTAGGGAGCGGGCGGGGCGAAGCCTTCGCCCCCGACGCGCTCACCAGCGGTAGAAGCCCTGTCCCGTCTTCTTGCCGAGCTTGCCGTCCGCGACCATCTGCCGCATCAGCTTCGGCGCCTCGAAGCCCGGGTGATCGAGCTCCTTGCGCAGGTAGTCGGCGATCGCGAGGCGCACGTCGAGGCCGACGAGGTCGGTCAGCTTGAGCGGGCCCATCGGGTGGCCGTAGCCGAGCACCATCGCCTTGTCGATGTCCTCCGCCGACGCGACGCCGCTCTCGAACATGCGGATCGCCTCGAGGCCGAGGCACACGCCCAGGCGCGAGCTGGCGAAGCCGGGGCTGTCCTTCACCAGGATCGGCTCCTTGCCGAGCTGCTTGCTGTACGCGGTGACCGCGTCGATCGTCGCCTGTGACGTGGCGTCGGTGCGCACCAGCTCCAGCAGCGCCATCAGCGGCACCGGGTTGAAGAAGTGCATGCCGATGCACCGCTCCGGACCGGCGACGCCGGCGAAGACCTTGGCGAGCGACAGCGACGAGGTGTTGCTGGCGAGCACGCAGCCCGGCGACGCGACCGCCGCCACCTCGCGGAACAGGCCGTTCTTGAGCTCGAGCTTCTCGGGCACGGCCTCGACGACGAGGTCGGCGCCGCGGCACGCGGCCGCGCGGTCCGTCGTCACGGCGATGCGCGCGAGCACGGCGTCGCGCTGCTCGGGCATGGTCTTGCCCTTGTCGACGCCCTTCTGCAGGAAGTCGCGGATGCGGGCGAGGCCCTTCTGCACGAAGTCGTCGGTCAGGTCCTGCAGCAGCACCTTGCTGCCGGCCTGCGCGCACACCTGCGCGATGCCAGCGCCCATCGTGCCCGCGCCGAGGACGGCGACCGTGGAGTACGTCGGAGTCGTCATGGTTCAGCCCTTCTTCTGCTTCTGGAGGAACGCGTCCATGCGCGCCTTCTTGTCGTCGCTGTCGAACAGCGTGGCCTGCACCGAGCTCTCGAACGCGAGCGCGTTCTCCTGGCCCGGGCGCGACAACGCGTTGAGCGCGCGCTTGGCGCCGCGCACGGCCAGCCGGCCGTTCTGCGCGATCTCGCCGGCGAGCGCGAGCGCCTTCGGCACGACCTCGCCGTCCGGCACGACGGCGTTGGCGAGGCCGATGCGCAGCGCTTCGTGCGCGTCGACCATGCGGCCGGTGTAGACCAGTTCGCGCGCGAGGCCGAGCCCGATCAGCCGCGGCAGCCGGTAGGTGCCGCCCGCCGCCGGGATGATGCCGAGCTTGACCTCGGGTTGGCCCATCTTGGCCGACTCGCCGAGCACGCGCAGGTCGCACGCGATCGCCAGCTCGCAGCCGCCGCCGAGCGCGAAGCCCTTGATCGCCGCGATCACCGGCGCCGGGAACTCCTCGATGCGCTGGAAGATGCCGCTGTTGATCGCCTTGAGCGCGTCGCGCGAGGTGCGTTCGCGCAGTTGCGCGATGTCGGCGCCGGCCGCGAAGGCCTTGTCGCCGGCGCCGGTCAGCACCAGCGCTGCGACCGACTCGTCGTGCCAGTGGGCGTCGAGGACGCGGTGCAGGCCGTCGACCATCTCCTGGTCGATGGCGTTGCGGCGTTCGGGGGCGTTCAGCGTCACGAGCACGGTGTCGCCGTGGCGCTCGGTCAGGACCTTGGGTGCGTCGCTCATCGGGGGCGAGGATCTTGCCGAAGCCCCGCGCGCCCGCCAACAGCGGAGCCCGCGAACCGGAGGCACGACGATCCGCGCCCGTCAGCGCGCCCGGCGGAACGTCAGATTGACCCGGTACGGGCCGAGCGCTGGATGCGCGCCGTCCTTGACCGGCAGCACGCCGTGGAAGCACAGCCGCGACTCGCCGCCGAACACCACCACGTCGCCGTGCGCAAGCGGCACGCGCACGGTCGGGCCCTTCCGCTCCGCGCCGCCGAACTGGAACGTCGCCGGCAGGCCGAGCGAGACCGAGACGATCGGCTGCGCGAAGTCCGCTTCGTCGCGGTCCTGGTGCAGCGTCATCTTGGCGCCGACGGCGTAGCGATTGACGAGGCACGCGTCGGGCGCGAACGCCGGATGACCGACGGCCGCCGCGGCGTCGCGGGCCAGCGCGGCGAGCGCCGCGGGCATCGGCGGCCACGGCGCGCCGGTCGCCGGATCGTTCGCCTCGTAGCGGTAGCCGCGCCGGTCGCTGACCCAGCCACAGGCGCCGCAGCTCGTCGTCGTCACCGACATGCGCTTGCCGCCGGGCGTCGTCATCGTGCGCAGCGGCGCCTGCTCGACGACCGCGGTCACCGCGGCGAGCACGTCGTGCTCGCGCGCGCCGACGAAGCCACGCAGCAGCCACGCGCCGGGCGCGAACTCTTCGCGCGGCTGTGGCGCAGCGAACGCGAGCTCGCGCTGGCGGCCGCTCACAGCAGCATCACGCCTTCGCGCGCCAGCAGCGCGTGCTTGCGGTCGAGGCCCCAGCGGTAGCCGTGCAGCCGTCCGCGGCTGCCGATCACGCGGTGGCAGGGCACCAGCACGGCGATCGGATTGCGCGCGCACGCGCCGGCGACCGCGCGCACCGCCTCGGGATCGCCGAGCTTGCTGGCCAGCGCGCCGTACGCCGTCGTGCGACCGGTCGGGATGCGTCGCAGGGCGTCCCACACCTTGAGCTGGAACGGCGTGCCGCGCAGGTCGAGCGGCACCAGCGGCAGCACGCCGCCGCGGTCGAGGAAGCGCACGACGTCGGCCATCGCGGCATGCGCCGCGTCGTCGCCCTTGCGCAGCCGCAGGCGGCGGAAGCGCCGCGCGAAGTCGGCGCGCAGCGCGCGCTCCGAGTCGCCGAGCAGCAGTGCGATCACGCCGGCCGCGCTGGCGGCGACGAGCGCGAGGCCGAGCGACGTCGGCGCGAACACGGCAGCGACGGTCTCGCGCATGCGCGGTGTGCGGCGGAGGGTAGCCCGGGCGGCGGCCATGACGGGCAAGGTACCCGCTCGGCGGCGCGGTCGCCGCAGCGAGGCGGCGGCGCGACGGCGTCGCGGCGGACGCAGCCGCAGGAACCCGGGTTCGCGGCTTGCCTGCGACCGCGATGCCGGTCGCGCGGGCGCGCACAGCGCGTGGCTCAGCGAGCCGACGCGCGCGGCCGGAAGCGCCGCAGCCACAGCGAGCTCGCGAGCACCGACACGCTCGACAGCGACATCGCCGCGCTCGCCCACATCGGCGACAGCGTCACGCCCCAGGCCGCGAACGCGCCGGCGGCGACCGGCAGGCCGAGCAGGTTGTAGGCCGACGCCCACAGCAGGTTGCGGCGGATCGTGCGCATGGTCGCGCGCGCCAGCTCGATCGCGGTCGGCACCGCGTCGAGCCCGCCGCGCAGCAGCGCGACGTCGGCGGCGGCGGCGGCGACGTCGGTGCCGCCGCCCATCGCCATGCCGACGTCGGCGGCAGCGAG
>JBEITC010000005.1:0-28979 GCA_040375075.1 Planctomycetota bacterium
CGGGACGGACGGTGCGGCGAAGACTCAGCCGGGGAGGACGGTCTCCGCAGCGCCGCGCTTGTGCAACTCGATGTTCAGGCCAAGGCCCTTGATCTCGTTGCAGAGAACGCCGAACGAAACGGGCGTGCCCGGCTCGAGGATGTTCTCGTTCTTGACCATGGCCTCGTAGATCTTCGTGCGGCCATCGACGTCGTCGGACTTCACCGTCAACAGCTCCTGGAGGATGTTGGCTGCGCCGTACGCCTCGAGCGCCCACACTTCCATCTCGCCGAAGCGTTGGCCGCCGAATCGGGCCTTGCCACCAAGCGGCTGTTGCGTGATCAGCGAGTACGGGCCCGTGGCACGCGCGTGCACCTTGTCGTCGACGAGGTGGTGCAGCTTCAGCATGTAGAGCGTGCCGACCGTGACGCGTTGCGTGAACGCCTCGCCGGTGCGACCGTCGTACAGCGTCGACTTGCCATCCTTGGCGAAGCCGGCCTTCTGCAGCGCCGCCTCGATGTCGGTCTCCGACGCGCCGTCGAAGACCGGCGACATCACGCGCCAACCGAGCTTCTTCGCCGCCCAGCCCAGGTGCGTCTCCAGGATCTGGCCGACGTTCATGCGGCTCGGAACGCCGAGCGGGTTGAGCACGATGTCGACCGGCGTGCCGTCGGCCAGGAAGGGCATGTCCTCTTGCGGGAGGATCTTGCTGATGACGCCCTTGTTGCCGTGGCGGCCGGCCATCTTGTCGCCGACCGAGATGCGGCGCTTGGTCGAGACGTAGACCTTCACCATCTCGAGGACGCCCTGCGGCAGTTCGTCACCGCGCGAGAGACGGTTGACGAGCTTGTTCTTCTCGGCCTCCGACTCCTCGATGCGCTCGCCGAACTCCTGCAAGCTCTGCATCAGCGCAGCGCGCTGCTTCGCGTCCGAGGTCTCCTCGGCCACTTGGCGGACGCGGTCGCGGATGGTGCGAAGGTCGAGGATGAGCATGTCCTCGTTGACGCCGAGCTTCTTGCCCTCGGCCGAAGCGACCGGTGCGCCGAGGATCTCCTTGGCGCTCTCCAGCAGCTTCTTGGTGCTGGCACGGAACTGCTTGAGGAACTCGATCTCGGCGTTCTTGATCTCCTCGAGATTGCGCGTGCGCTCGTTCTCGGTGAGGTTCACCTTGCGGCTGAACTTCTCCGCGCCGATCACGATGCCCTCGACGCCGGTCGGCACCTCCAGCGAAGCGTTCTTCACGTCTTCGCCGGCGCGACCGAAGATCGCGTGCAGCAGCTTCTCCTCAGGGGTCAGCTCGCTCTTGCTCTTCGGGGCGACCTTGCCGACCAGGATGTCGCCAGGCTTCACGCGCGTGCCGACGCGCACGATGCCGGTCTCATCGAGGTGACGAAGAGCCTTCTCGGAGACGTTCGGGATGTCGCGCGAGAACTCCTCGCGGCCGAGCTTCGTCTCGCGGATCTCGATCTCGAACTCGTCGATGTGGATCGACGTGTAGACGTCGTCCTTGACGAGGTTCTCGCTCAGCAGGATGGCGTCTTCGTAGTTGTAGCCATCCCACGGCATGAAGGCGACCGTGACGTTCTTGCCGAGTGCGAGCACGCCGAGCTTCGTCGCGGCGCCGTCAGCGATCACCTCGCCGGCCTTCACCTTCTGACCGAGGTTCACGATCGGCGTCTGCGTCTGGCACGTGCGCTCGTTGAGCGCCTCGTACTTGCGCAACTTGTAGACGTCGTCGCCGACGACGATGCGCGAAGCGTCGACTGCAGTGATGGTTCCGCCCTTGCGTGCGCGAACGACCATGCTCGAGTTGCGCGCCACGACCTCTTCCATGCCGGTCATGACGAGCGGGGCGTCGCTCTGCAGCAGCGGAACGGCCTGCCGTTGCATGTTCGAGCCCATCAACGCGCGGTTGGCGTCGTCGTGCTCGAGGAACGGGATCAGCGACGCGCTGACGCCAACCACCTGCTTGGTGCTGACGTCCATGTACTGGATCTCGCGCGTGTCGACGAGGGCAGGATCGCCCTTGACGCGTGCAATCACGCGGCCCTGCTCGTCCCCCATCAGCTTGCCGGACTTGTCGACCTCGGTGTCGGCCGGTGCCAGGATGGCGTTGTTCTCTTCGTCGGCGCGCAGCCGGACGACCTCATCCATCGCCTTGCCGTTCTTCACCACGACGTACGGCGTCGTCAGGAAGCCGTACTCGTCGAGCGAACTGTAGATCGCGAGGCTCGAAATGAGGCCGATGTTGGCGCCTTCCGGCGTCTCGATCGGACAGAGGCGGCCGTAGTGCGAGATGTGAACGTCGCGCACTTCGAAGCCGGCGCGCTTGCGGTTGAGGCCGCCCGGGCCGAGGGCCGAGAGGCGACGCTCGTGCGTCAGCTGCGACAGCGGGTTCGTCTGGTCGACGACCTGGCTCAACTCACCGCGCGCGAAGAAGTACTCGATCGCCGACGAGAACGTCTTGCTGTTGATCAGGTTGCGCGGAGTGACCGTGTCGACGTTCTCCAGGTTCATGCGCTCCTGGGCCGTGCGGCGGAGCTTCAGGAAACCCTTGCGGAACTCGTCGCCGGCCAACTCCTGGATCGTGCGCACCCGGCGGTTGCCCAAGTGGTCGATGTCGTCGATCTCACCCTCGCCCTTGCGCAGGCCGAGGATGTAGCGAATCGCCTGCACGAAGTCGGCGGCCTGCAGCGTCTGCTGCGTCTCGGCCGTCTGCGTGCCGAACTTGCGGTTGAGGCGGAAGCGGCCGACGCGCCCGAGGCGGTAGCGGGTCTCGTCGAAGAACTTCTCGTTGAACAGCTCGCGCGCCTTCTCGATCTGCGGCGGGTTGCCCGGACGCAGGCGCTGGTAGATCTTGAGCAGCGCCTCCTCGTGGCTGTTCGTCGTGTCCTCGCGCAGCGTGTTGAGGATCAGGAAGTCCTCGGGATCACGCAGGACCTCGATCTCACGCAACTCACTGCCCGCGATCGCACGCGCGGCTTCCTCGGTGATCTCCTCGCCGCTGCGAACGAACGGGTCGCCGCTGGCAGCATCGACGATGTCGCCCACCGCGTAGGTGCCGACCAGTGCCTTGGCGAACTTTGCCTCGGGATCGCTCTTCTTCCGCGACACCTTCTCGACGTCGTAGAACTCGCGCAGGATTGCCGCGTCGGTCGAGAACTTCTGGTCCATCGCCCGCAGCAGCGTCGTGCAAGAGAACTTGCCCGACTGGTCGATGCGGATCGCGACGGCGTCCTTCTTGGTGACGTTCAGCTCGATCCAGGAGCCGCGCTCCGGAATGATCCAGCACGAGTGCAGCTTCTTCTCGCCGGTGTGCAATTCGACGGAGAAGTCGACGCCCGGCGAACGATGCAGCTGGCTGACCGTGACGCGCTCGCTGCCGTTCACGATGAACTCACCGCCGCCGATCATGATCGGGATCTCGCCGAGGTAGATGTCCTCCTCGACGGGCTCCGGCTTCACCAGCCGAACGCGGATCTTGAACGGATACCCGAAGGTCACGCGGAGCTTGCGACACTCCTCGACGGTGTAGCGCGGCCGACCGAGCTCGTAGCTGACGTACTCAAGGCTGAGCGTCTTGTCGTACGAGAAGATCGGGAACACCTCGCGGAGCAGCGCCTCGAGGCCGTCGACCTTGCGACGGTTCGGCGCAACCTCCGGCTGGAGGAAGTTCAGGTACGACTTCGTCTGCATCTCGACGAGGTCGGGGATCTCGGCGACGGACCTGTAACGCCCGTAGACTACGGTCTCCATGCGATTCCACCTGCGCGCCTGGGGATGGCGCGGTACTTCAGCTTGGGGGAGCGATCAGCCAGCCAACTCGAACCGACGATGGCCATCCCGTCGCCGTGGCGGCGGCGAAAGGACGCGTCCACGGTACCCGCGAGGGGAACGCGGGACCGGGCCTGCAAAAAGTGAACCAAATCGGGGGCGCAAGCGTAGATGCCCCGCTCACCCTCTCGCAATCGTTTTCTGCGAAAGGGTTGCGGGGCAATCGCGTTTGCGCGACCGGAGGGGCAAGGCGAGCGAGCCGGCGAATGCCGCTCTCCCGACGCACCCCCACCGGAGTCCTGCGACTCCGGCTCGGCGCACTACTTGAGCTCGACCGTGGCGCCAGCCTCGGTGAGCTTCTTCTTGATGTCGTTCGCCTCGTCCTTGTTGACGCCTTCCTTGACCGGCTTCGGCGCCTCGTCGACGAGCGCCTTGGCCTCCTTGAGGCCGAGGCCAGTGATCTCGCGAACGACCTTGATCACGTTGATCTTGTTCGCGCCGCCGTCCTTCAGGACGACCGTGAACTCGGTCTTCTCTTCGGCAACCGGAGCCGCGGCGGCGCCGCCGCCGGCCGGAGCCGCAACCGCGACCGGAGCCGCCGCGGACACGCCCCAGCGGGACTCCATCGCCTTCACGAGCTGGGCAGCCTTGCCCAGGCTCAGACCATCGATCTTCTTGAAGATGTCCTCGAGCTCAGCGTCGAGAACCACGTTTGCATTGTCCGACATGACGGGAAACCTTTGGATCGTTTGGAGTGCAGGAAGGGGAAGAACTTACGAAGCAGCCGCGTCGGCACCCTTGGACTGGGCGTCGACCTTGGCCTGAATGCAGCGTGCCATACCGCCGGCGACCGCGCTGACGAGGCTCGCGAGAGAGCGCGCCGGACCCGACAGGACCGACACGATCTGACTGTTGACGGTGTTGCGGTCCGGCAGGTCGGCGATCGACTGGGCCGCCGCGCCGACATAGGCCGCACCTTCGACGACGCCACCCTTGATGGTGAGCGGCGCGTCCTTGGTCTTCTTGATCCAGTCACGCAGGATCTTGGCCGCCTGAATGGCGCCCTCCTTCTGCGCGATGGCGATACCGCACCGACCCGTGAACGCGTCGCCCATGTCGAGTTTCATCTCGGCAAAGGCGCGGCTGGCGAGGCGGCTACGGACAACACGGTAGCGAATGCCCGCCGCACGAAGTTGGCCGCGAATCTCGCGGTCGTGCTGCGGCTTGAGCTTGCCGAACTCGACGACGACGCACGAGCCCATGTTGCGGAACTCGAGCGCGAGGTCGTTGAGAAGGATCTCGTTGACGATGTTGGGCATGACGTGGCTCCTACTGGATGGCGAGGGCGACGCCCGGGCCCATCGACGTGGAAACGACGACCTTCTTGATGAACTCGCCCTTGGCTTGCGCCGGACGCAGCGTGCGCAGGTGATCGATGAACGCGACCAGGTTGGCGGCGAGATCCTCTGCCTGGAACGACTTCTTGCCGATCGCCGCGTGGACGTTGGCGCCAGCGTCGGTGCGGAACTCGATCTTGCCGGCCTTGAACTCGCGAACTGCGTCCGCGACCTTGACCGTGACGGTGCCAGCCTTCGGCGAAGGCATCTTGCCCTGCGGGCCGAGGACCTTACCCAGCTTGCCGACGTACTTCATCATGTCGGGCGAAGCGATGGTCATGTCGAAGTCCGTCCAGCCCTTCTCGATCTTGTCGGCAAGATCGGCGGAACCGACGTAGTCGGCGCCGGCAGCAAGAGCCTCCTTCGCGCGCTCGCCCTCGGCGAACACCGCGATCTTGACCGACTTGCCGGTGCCCTTCGGCAGACTGACCGAACCACGGACCAACTGATCCGTCTTCTTCGCGTCGATGCCGATGCGGACAGCGACGTCGACGGCCTCGTCGAACTTCGGTCCCGAGAGCGACTTGATCAGCGCCAGGCCCTCGACGACCTGATAACGCTTGTTGCGGTCCACCTTTTCGGCGGCCTTCTGGTAACGACGGCTGCGGATGCGAGCCATGGGATGTCCTGGGAAGTTGGCTACGGCTGCGTGCCGCCCACCGACGCCTCCGCGTCGCCGGGCAGACGCGCTGGAATCAGTCGACGACGCGAATCCCGCACGAGCGTGCGGTACCCTCGACCATGCGCATCGCAGCTTCGACGCTGGAGGCGTTCAGGTCCTTCATCTTCAGCTGGGCGACCTCGCGCACCTGCGCGCGGGTGACCTGACCGGCGACCTGGCTGCCCGGAGTGGCGGCCGCGGACGCGATCTTGGCCGCACGCTTCAGCAGGACGGCCGCCGGTGGCGACTTGTACTGCAGCGAGAACGTGCGGTCCTTGTAGACCGTGATGATGACAGGGATGATCAGGCCGGCCTGGGCGCGCGTCTCGTCGTTGAACTGCTTGACGAACTGCCCGATGTTGATGCCGTGCTGACCGAGTGCAGGACCAACGGGCGGAGCAGGCGTAGCCTGCCCGGCCGGGCACTGCAGCTTGACGATTCCGGTTACTTCCTTGGCCATGTCGATCTCTCAGCGGTTCAGGCGGATGGCCGCTCGCGCGGCTCACCCTCCCACAGGAGAATGTCCTGTCCCGAAGGGCAGGCCGTAGGCGGTCAGCGACCGCCTGCGGAAAGGGGGCGAAGATTCAAGCAGATCGCCCCGATCAAATCAACTCCACTTCCCAATATCCGAGCGACATCGGCGTCGGCCGGCCGAAGAAGTTGACGGAAACGTCCAAGATGCCCTTGTCCGGGTGGACTTCTTCCACCACGGCATCGGTGTTCTCGAAGGCACCGGTCTTGATCTTGACGCGGTCGCCCTTCTTGAAGGCGATGGCGACCTTCGGCTGGTCCTTGCTGGCGTCCATGTGCGCCAGGACCTTCTCCACGTCCTCGCCGCGTGCCGGGGTCGGCTGGGCGGCGCCGCCAACGAAGTCGCCGAAGCCCGGCGTCTCGCGCAGCACGAACCAGACGTCGTCCGACAGGTCCATCTGGACCATCAGGTAGCCGGGGTAGAGCTTGCGGCGCTTGACCGTCTTCTTGCCCTGGCGGTGGTCTGCGATCGTCTCGGTGGGAACGACCAGTTGCGGCACCAAGTGCTCGATGCCCGCCTGCTTGAGGCGACGAACCATGCTCTCGCGGATCCGGTCCTCGCGACCGACTTGCACGCGGAGGAAGTACCAGTCGAGGGCCATCAGGCACCCCCCATCAGCATCAACATGACCTTGGTCAGGCCAAGGTCGGCCAACGTCAGGAAGACGAAGAGGATCAGCACCATCACGGTGACCGCGACCGTGCCCGTCCAGGCTTCGCCCCACGACGGCCACGTCACCTTCATCAGCTCGGCCTCGGTGTCGATCAGCGTGTCCGCGATCTTCGGGCTGTTGAGGATGCGGTGGATGGTAAAGCCGATCACCGCCAGCACGCCGAGCGCGATCAGCGTCGACGTCTTCAGCGTCTTGAGGATGGGGAAGGGATCGACGAACACCTGGTTGGAAGCGCCAAGCCAACCGTCGAGCAGGTCGGACAAGCCGCCGCCGTGGAAGCAGCCATACGCCATCAGCGACAGCAGCGCCCAGTAGGCGGCCATGCGTGCGTAGCGACCTTGGTCCTTGCGATAGCTCACGAGACTAGTCCTCTGCGGCGCGCCGTGCGGCGACACCGTCGTAACCAAACTCTGATGCCGCTGCGGCCGGCTCGACTCGCGTCGGCCCGCCGGTGCGGAAGCGGAAAACACTAAGGGCCATGGCGCGGGTACGCCATGGCCCATTTCCCGACCAGACGATCCGGTCGGTCGACCTTCGCGCGCCGCGGCTGCAACCAGCTGGCGGCTCGCTCGGTCGTGTGGTGGCAGGGCAGGAAGGAATCGAACCCTCAACCGGTCGATTTGGAATCGACTGCTCTACCAGTTGAGCTACTGCCCTTTGCCGCGCCAACTTCGGGACGATGCCCCGCCGCCGACGCGAGCACGGCGCGCATCCGCGCCGTGCAGTCCGAGCCCGATCGAATCAGGCGATGATCTTCGTCACGCGACCGGCGCCGACCGTACGGCCGCCCTCGCGGATGGCGAAGCGCTGGTGCTCGTCCATCGCGATCGGCGTGCCCAGTTCGACCTCGATCTCGACGTTGTCGCCGGGCATGCACATCTCGGCGCCCTTGAGCTTCGCCGTGCCGGTCACGTCCGTCGTGCGGAAGTAGAACTGCGGGCGGTAGCCGTTCATGAACGGCGTGTGACGGCCGCCCTCTTCCTTCGTCAGGGCGTAGACCTGAGCCTCGAACTTGGTGTGCGGCGTGATCGACTTCTTGGCCGCGAGCACCATGCCGCGCTCGATGTCCTCCTTCTTGAGGCCACGGAGCAGCAGGCCGACGTTGTCACCGGCGATGCCCTCGTCGAGCGACTTCTGGAACATCTCGACGCCGGTGATGGCGACATCGCGCGTGTCGCGGATGCCGACGACCTCGACCGTGTCGCCGACCTTGACGCGGCCGCGCTCAACGCGACCGGTCGCGACGGTGCCGCGACCTTCGATCGAGAACACGTCCTCGACGGGCATCAGGAACGCCTTGTCCAGCTCGCGCTTGGGCTCCGGGATGGCCGCGTCGATCGCGTCCATCAGCTCGAAGATGCACTTGCTGTCCGGGTTGTCCGGGCCCGGGTTGGCAGTCTGCAGCGCCTTGAACGACGCGCCGCGGACGACCTTCGCCGTGTCACCGGGGTACTCGTACTTGTTGAGCAGCTCGCGGATCTCCATCTCGACGAGATCCAGCAGCTCGCTGTCGTCGACGAGGTCGCACTTGTTCAGGTAGCAGACGATCGCCGGGACGCCGACCTGACGGGCCAGGAGCACGTGCTCCTTCGTCTGGGGCATCGGGCCGTCGTCCGCCGCGACCACGAGGATCGCGCCGTCCATCTGCGCCGCGCCCGTGATCATGTTCTTCACGTAGTCGGCGTGGCCGGGGCAGTCGACGTGGGCGTAGTGGCGATTCTTCGTCTCGTACTCGACGTGGGCCGCCGAGATCGTGACGACGCGGGTCGAGTCACGGACGGTGCCGCCCTTCGCCACCGCGGCGTACTCCTTGTACTTCGCCATACCCACCGACGCGAGCGTGTAGGTGATGGCCGCCGTCGTCGTGGTCTTGCCGTGGGCAACGTGCCCGATGGTCCCCACGTTCACGTGAGGCTTGGTTCTGGAGAAAGTTTCCTTGGCCATGGGATCTCGAAATCGGTGGGGCCGCGATGGGCACCCGGACAAGCGGAAAAGGAAGCGAAGATGGAGCTGCTAGCGGGAATTGAACCCACGACCTCCTCCTTACCAAGGAGGTGCTCTACCAGCTGAGCTATAGCAGCGAACTTCAGAGACTCGGAAAGAACGACCAGGCCCAGCCCCGCGGCGAGCAGCAACCTGGAGCGGGTGAAGGGAATCGAACCCTCACAGCCAGCTTGGAAGGCTGGAGCTCTACCATTGAGCTACACCCGCAACGCGACCCGATCCGTCGTCGGCCGGGCCGACTCTAGATCACGTCGTGTCTTGGATCGCGCGTCTGCTACGGGTGCCTCGCGGCGCCGTAGAAGAGACTTGGTGGGCGGAGCAGGATTCGAACCTGCGAAGGCTGAGCCGCCAGATTTACAGTCTGGTCCATTTGGCCGCTTTGGTATCCGCCCGACGTTGCCGTGCGTGCGATCCCCTTCGGAAGCAACGCGGCCGACACCGCAACCCGCCTGGCGAACCGATCCGATCTGGAGCTAGCGATGGGACTTGAACCCACAACCTCCAGATTACAAATCAGGTGCTCTGCCAGTTGAGCTACGCTAGCGGTCTAGCTGCAACAGAAAGGGACGAAGGACGATACCGACGCCCTCGAGTAGATCAAGGCCAGCCGGGGGCTTTTTTTGGCGGGCGGCTAGACGCCGGCGGCCGCGGCGGCGGCCGGCGGGGCCTCGCCCTCACCCGCCGCCAGCCGCTTCACCTTGGCGGCGAACGCCATCAGATCGAAGGGTTTGCGCAGCACGTCGCGGACGTACGGCAGCCGCTGCAGGCGCAGCCGAACCGCCTCGTCCACGTAGCCTGAGATCACGATCGCAGGGGGCGGGTTCGGCAGGTCGAGGAGCGACTCGAGGACCTCGAGACCGGAGGCCTTCGGCATGTCCAGATCGCAGACGATCGCACCGAGCCCAGGTCGCCGCGCCTTCTCCTTGGCTTCCTCGCCGTCGTAGGCCGGTTCGACGGCGACCCCGAACCGGCGCAGCAACTCGGTCAGCAAGGCGCTGACCGCGTGGTCGTTGTCGGCCAATAGGATCGTCGCCATGTGCGGTCGACCGCGGAGCCCACCGCGGCGATGGACAAACGGTACGCGCTCGTCGCATCCGGCACAACCGTAGCTCCGACGAAAGCCCGCGCCCGGTCAGCCCCCCAGCGGCTGCAGCCAGGAGACGTCTTCGAACGGCACGTCCATCTTCACGTTGCCGTACTCGACCGTGACGTGCTCGCGGACGCGGTCGATCTTGTGCACGGCGGCAAGACGGCGCCAGCGCGGCAAGAACACCTGATCGCCCTTCTTCAGCGACTGGCAGAACGCCATGCGCCGACGATGCAGCGCCGCCTGCTTCAACAGGCCGTCGACGATGCCCTTCAGCACCCGCGCCCGCTCGCCGTGGACGCCCGGCGCGCTCTGCAGCGCGGTGAGCGGCTCCTGGAGCGCCGAGTGGGCCCGGCGCAGTTCCGTCTCCACGACGCCGTCGGCCTCCTCTTGGAGCCAGGTCTCCTTGCGAACGGCGTCGGCGAGTCGGCTCTCCAACTGCGTCCGCTGGTCGGCGACGGCGCGCGACAGGTCCGCGGTCTTCTGCCGGTCCGCCTCGGCATCGCGGCGTGCGATCTGCACGCGCTCGATCAGGTTGTCGAGCGTCCGGTCGCGCTTGCCGAGCAACTCTCGCGCGCGCGCCACGACGCCTGCGGGCATGCCGACGCGACTGGCGATGTCGAGCGCATGGCTGTTGCCGGGAATGCCCAGGTCCAAGCGGTAGAGCGGCCGCAGCGTTGCGCCGTCGAACGCCATCGAACCGTTCTCCGCGCCTTCGTGCTGGTAGGCGAAGTCCTTCAACCGGCCGAGGTGCGTCGTCACCACGGCGAAGGCGCGCGCGGCCAGAAGCGCCTCGAGCACCGCGTAGCCGAGCACGCCTCCCTCCTCGGGGTCGGTGCCAGCACCGAGCTCATCGAGCAGGACCAGCGTCCGCGGCGACGCGTGCTGGAGGCAGCGCGCGATCCGCTGCACGTGCGAACTGAAGGTCGACAGGTTCTGCGAGATCGCCTGCTCGTCGCCGATGTCCGCCTGCACGGCGCGGAAGAACGGGAACTGCGCGCCCTCGCTCGCCGGCACCGGGACGCCGCTGATGGCCATCAGCGCCAAGAGGCCGATGGTCTTGAGCACGACGGTCTTGCCGCCGGTGTTCGGGCCAGTGACGACGAGGAGATGGAACGGATCGCCGAGCGCCACTGCCAGCGGGACGACCTGCACGGTCGCCGCGTCGCGCCGCATCGACAGCAGCGGATGGCGCGCTCCGACGATGCGCAGCGGACCGTCGGCGACGATCCGCGGGATGGTGAAGCCGGCGGCGAGCAACCGTGCCTGCGCCTGGAGCAGGTCGGCGGCAGCCACGAACTCGACGCCGGCGAGAACGTCGCGCTCGCTCTGACGCAACCCTCGCGCCGCGCCGGCGAGCACGACGTTGATCTCGCGCCGCTCGGCTGCCTGCGCGTCGGCCAATCGATCGGCGGCCTCGATGACCGGCTCGGGTTCGACGAACAGCGTGGCGCCGGTGGCGCTGCGGTCGTGCAGGACGCCACCGACCTTGTTGCGGCTGTCCGCCTTGACCTGCAGCGCCGGCCGACCGTGCCGCCAGACGGGCTCGGGCGCTTGCAGATGCTTGCGCAGTTCGGCGGACGCCAGCAGCGACGACAGGATGGCGTCGACCTGGAGCTTTGCCTGCTCGATCTCGCGGCGCAGATCGGTCAGCTTGCGCGACGCCGAGTCCAGCACCTCCCCGCGGTCGTCGACGATCTGCTCGAGGTCGTGCACGAGGTCGCCGAGGTGGGGAGCGCCGGCGGCGAAGTCGACCAGCGGCGGTGCGCCGGCCGCAAACCAAACGCGGCACCGCTCGGCAGCCCGCAGCACCCGCTTGCAGTCGGCTAGGTCTCTCGCCTGCACCACGTGCTCGCCACTAAGAAACGGCACCAGCCACGAGCGCACGTCGACCGCACCGGCGAGCGGCAGTTCCGACCGCTCGGCCAGGCGGGCGGCCAGCGCCGCCGTCGCCTCGTGGCGTCGGACCGCGTCGGCGGCGCTGGGGAGCGGACCCAGCGCATCGACGGCCGACCGGCCGACCGGCGTCGCCAACCGCTCGGTCAGCAGCGCGCGCACGACGGGGAACTCGAGCGCCTCGAGGTCGTACGCGCGCGCGGGATCGTTGGCTGCCGTCATGACGCGCAAGATGTTGCCGGCGCGGGCGCAGATGTAAACTCGCCGCCCAGATGAAGAGCTCGCGCGAACCCGGCTTCGGCACCAAGGCGATCCACGCCGGCCAATCCCCCGACCCCACCACCGGCGCCATCATGACGCCGGTCTTCCAGACCAGCACCTACGTGCAGGAAGCCCCAGGCAAGAACAAGGGCTACGACTACTCGCGGTCGCACAACCCGACGCGCACCGCTCTCGAACAGAACCTCGCCGCGCTCGAAGGCGGTCGCTTCGGCCTCGGCTTCGCCAGCGGCATGGCGGCGATCCACTGCGTGCTCAACCTGCTGCGCACCGGCGACCATGTCATCGCCGGCAACGACCTCTACGGCGGCACCTACCGCATCCTCAAGACGCTGTACGAGAAGTTCGGCGTCGAGACGACCTTCGTCGACCTCACCGACCACGCGCAACTGCAAGCCGCCTTCCGGCCGAGCACCAAGCTGGTGATGCTGGAGACGCCGACGAACCCGTTGCTGCGCTGCTTCGACCTCGCGGCGATCGCGGCGATCTGCAAGCAACGCGGCGCGCTGGCCTTCGCCGACAACACCTTCGCGACTCCCTACCTGCAGAACCCGCTCGCGCACGGTTGGGACGTCGTCGTGCACTCGACGACGAAGTACCTCGGCGGCCACAGCGACGTCGTCGGCGGCGCGCTGATCAGCAACGACGAAGCGCTGCACAAGCAGCTCGCGCACTTCCAGAACAGCTGTGGCGGCACGCCGGGACCGATGGACTGCTTCCTGGTCCTTCGCGGCACCAAGACGCTGCACGTGCGCATGGACCGGCACTGCCAGAATGCGCTCGCCGTCGCCCGCTGGCTCGAGACGCATCCGAAGGTCGCGCGCGTGCTCTACCCCTGGCTGCCGAGCCACCCCCAGCACGCAATCGCCAAGAAGCAGATGCGCGCCGGCGGCGGCATGGTGTCGGTCGAGCTCAAGGCGACCGTCGCCGAAGCCATGGACGTCTGCTCGTCCTTCGAGGTGTTCTCGCTCGCCGAGAGCCTGGGCGGCGTCGAGAGCCTGGTGGATCACCCGGCGTCGATGACGCACGCCTCGATCCCGGCGGCGACCCGCCGCGCGTCAGGCCTCGAGGACGGACTGATCCGCCTCTCGGTGGGCATCGAGGACGAGGCCGACCTGATCGCCGACCTCGACCGCGCACTCGGCCGGCTGAAGTGACCGGCGCGCGCGGGCTTCAGACCGACCCGTGCGCCTCGCCCGGACCGGCCTTCTTGGCCTTCGGCGCTGGCGTGTCGTCATCGTCGTCGTCGAGCGACAGATCCCCGATGTCCTCGCCCGACACCTTCTTGCGCATCAAGCGGCCGACCTTGAACTTGACGATCCGCTTGGCCGGGACCGGCACCTTCTCCAGGGTGCGCGGGTTCTGCGCCAGCCGGGCCGCGCGCTCGCGCGACTCGAACACGCCGAACTCGCGGAACTCCAGCCGGTTGCCTTCGGCCAGCTCGTCGATGATGGCGTTGAGGAAGGACTGGATGACGTCCTTCGCCACCACCTTGGTGACGCCGGTCTTCTCGGCGATGCGATGGACCAGCTCTTTCTTCGTGACGGTCTTCACTTGCAGACCTCCTGGACGAGACGTTGCGCCGGACTCCCCACTGGACTTCGAGCGCATCAAGTGTCAGCAGATCCTACCTTTGCGAGCGACCTGGTGACAAGCATCCCCAGCGTTCTCCACGAAGTTTGCACCGATCCGACCTGGCCAGATTGGGCAGCGTCGCTGCCACCGGTGGCGACGCTTGCAGGGCGTGGCGCTGGCTCGGTCGTGACCGACCAGCGCACATCGTTCGTACGCCGGCACGAGACAGCTCGTGGCACCGTCTACGCAAAGACCTACGAATACGTGACTTGGGGCAGCCGCCTCCGAGACTTCGGGCGCCGGACCGGCCCCTGCGCGACGCCGCGGGCGGTGCGCGAGTTCGCCGCCTTGCAGTGGTTGCGCGCGCACGGCTTTGCCGCACCCACCCCACTGCTTGCCGCCGTCGCCCGCCGCGCCGGCTTCGTCACCACTGCACTGATCCTCACGACTGCGTGGCCTGGGGAGCGCGCTGACGCGCTGCTTCCGACGCTCGATACGCATGAGCGTACGGCCCTGTGCGCGGCCATCGAACGCCTGCTCCGCGACCTGCATGCGCGCGGCTTCCGCGACGGCAACTTCGACCTGCGCAACCTGTTGGTCCGCCGCGACGGCCGCGACTGGACCATCGCCAAGATCGACTCGCCGCGCTTCCGACTGCTCGCGCCGGGCCAGCCGGACGATGCCCTCGCTCGCGCCGATTGGCTGCGCTTGCGCCCCCAACTCGCCGACTTCGCACCGCGCGACGCGACGGCGGCGTCAGGGTGATCCCGGCCAGCGCAACTCTTCAAGGCGTACGGGCACCGGCGGCTCGGGCCCGATCAGCTCGGCGATGCGCGCCATGCGGAAGGGCACCCCGAGCGTGCGCTCGTACTGCTCGACGCCATCCGCGGTCGACGACCCGTCGAGGAAGTAGCGGAAGGCCGCACGCGCCGCCGGCCAGAAGCGCCGCCGCGCCGACTCGTCACGCGGGATGACTTCGTAGAAGAGCAAGCCGAGGTTGAGCGCCGCGCCCGTCTCCTGCGGCCGCGCGCGCAGCGCCGCCAGGTAGGCCTCGGCGCTCTTCTGGTTCTGCCCGAGCCGCCACCACGCGGCGGCCCGATCCATCGCGACCGCCGGATCGAGGGGCAACCGCGCCTCCACCCGCTCGAGGTACGGCACCGCCTCGGAGGCACGACCGAGGTCGTAGAGCAGCAGTCGCACGAAGGCGCGGTTCGCCGCGAGGTCGTCCGGACGGGCGGCGAGGTAGGCGCGGAAGTCGACGGCCGCTTCGCTGCCGCGGCCGAGTTCCGCCAGCGACTCGGCGCGCTCGAGGCACGCCTCCCACAGGGTCGGATCCACGCGCAGCGCCGCGGAGTACGCGTCGATCGCAGCGAGGGCGCGGCCCTGGCCGCGGGCAAGCCTCGCTTGCGACAAGCGGGCCCAGGCGAACGTCGGGTGCTTGGCGACGAGATCCGCGAGCGCGACGCTCTGCCCGTACGCGGTCGGCAGCAGCCGAGCCTTGCAGTAGGCCGGCACCGGCGAGCCGTCGTCGGCGAGCCGCTCGTAGTACCCGGCCATCGCCGCCTTGGTCTCGCCGCCTCGCCGTGCGGCGGCGTCCTGGAAGGCGATGTGCGCGCGCACGAAGCCGGGGCAGCGCGCGATGACGGCGCGAGCTGCCGCGACCGCTTCCGCGTCGTCGCCCGCGGCCAGCGCGGCGGCTGCGCGCGTCCAATCGGCGAGCGCCGCCGGGTCCTGGCACGCATCGCCGCCAACGACGACCGGCGTGCCACTCGGCGGCGCAACACAGGCGGCCAGGACCGCCGCCGTCAGGACGATCCACGCGTAGCGCATGTCACTGCGGCCGCAGTTCGCCGTCGGCGATGGCGAAGCCCTGCGCATCGCGCGGGGCCGCCTTGCCGTCCTGAACCAGCACGAGGCCGCTCGCCGTTGCCGCCAACGTCAACGGCCGGCGGTCCTCGTACACGCGGATACGCAACTGGTTGACCACGCGGAAGCGCGTGCGCGGCGGCGCCCCAGCACCGTCGGGGATCTCCTGCATCGCTCCGACCGCGAGCACGAACGCGTGCTCAGGCGCGCCGGATAGATTGGTCCAGACGGTCTCGACGAAGCCGTCCCCCTGCTCACGGGTGAGCGAGTGCCGCTGCGGATCGTGCGCCGGCCGGCCGACGTTGCCGTGGAAGTTGCCGGTCAGCTCGACGCGCAGCTCGCTGCAGCCGACCACCCGGTCGACGAGGAACGGCGACAGCAGCCGGCGCTCGGCCTGCGCGCGCTGTTCGGCCGTGGCCGGCGGCGTGCTGCAGGCGGCGACGGCGAGGAGGACGGGACGGGTCGCTTGGAAGCGCATGGTCGTTGGATTCGGGGCCGGACTAGCCGCGCGCACGGACGCCGATGCGGTCGCGGACGATGGCCATGGTCGCCTCAGCGGCGGCGCGGGCCTTGGCCCCGCCGGCGGCGAGGATCTCGTCGAGGCGGGCGGGGTTGTCGCGCAGCGCCGCGGCGCGTTCGCGGATCGGCCCCTTCACCGCCTCCATGTTGGCGCAAAGCGCCTTCTTGCAGTCGACGCAGCCGAGTTGGGCGCTACGGCAGCCGGCGGCGATCTCCTCGCGCTGGGCCGCCGGCGTGAAGAAGCCGTGCCACGCGAACATGTTGCAGACCTCGGGCGTGCCCTTGTCCGACTTGCGCAGCCGCGCCGGGTCGGTCTTGGCGCCACGCAGCTTCTGCATCGTCTCCTCGGCGGTCTCGAACAGGCCGACCTCGTTGCCCTTCGACTTCGACATCTTGGCTTCGCCGTCGAGGCCGATGACGCGCGGCGCCTTGCTGCGCACGGTCTGCGGGTCGGGGAAGGTCTCGCCGTAGACGAAGTTGAACCGGCGCAGCGTCTCGCGCGCGAGTTCGAGGTGCTGGTCCTGGTCCTCGCCCACCGGCACGCGTTCGGCCCGATACAGCGCGATGTCGGCCGTCTGCAGGATCGGGTAGGTGAACAGCCCCGCGTTGATGTTCTCGGGCTGCTGCGCGCTCTTGTCCTTGAACTGCGTCATGCGGTTCAGGTCGCCGAGCGGCGTCATGCAGGTCAGGATCCAGCCGAGTTCAGCGTGCTGCGGCACGTCGGACTGCACGAACAGCGTCGCGCGTTCGGGGTCGACGCCGCTGGCGAGCATGCCGATGGCGACCTCGCGCACGTTGCGCCGCAGGTCGTCCGCCTTCGGCCGCTGTGTCAGCGCGTGCAGGTCGACGACGCAGAAGAACGACTCGTACTGCTGCTGCAACTCGACGAAGTTGACCAGCGCGCCGAGGTAGTTGCCGATGTGCAGGTTGCCGGTCGGCTGGATGCCGGACATGGTGCGGACCATGCCGACGGTATACAGGAGCCGTCGTGCCGGCGACAAAGGTCGCATCGCCGCGACGTCGAATGCGCTTGGCGGCGCTTTTCACGCGCGCACGCCGCGTTGGCGTGCTGCACCCCCGCTCCGTTATCCTCGTTGCCTTGACGCGGCTGCGCCCAGCCCTTGCCCTCGCGGCCTTGCTCGCGACCAGCGCCTGTGCGCTGGCCCCGCGCGAGCTCAACCTCACGCCGGTCTGGTTCCATCGTCTCGACGACGACGGCCGCATGCTGGAGTGGGACGCGGCCTGGCCGCTGCTGCACTACGAGCGGACCCCGGCCGGCGGCGACGACCTGCGCATCCGACCGCTGTGGCGGCGCGTCACCGAGCCGGACGTCGAAGGCGCGGTCGAACACCAGTTCCTGTGGCCGTTCGGCCGTGTGCGCCGCTACCCGGACGAGACGGTCGCCCGCCTGTGGCCGCTGTGGAGCTGGCGCGGCCGCCCCAACGACGAGGGCACGTACGACGTCGACTGGTACGCGCTGTTCCCGCTGCTCTGGGGCGGCGACTCCGCGGACGACCGCGAGGACTACTTCGCCTTCCTGCCGTTCTTCGCCGACATCCCGGACTTCCTCACCTACGACCGCTTCCAGACGTTCCTGTTCCCGCTGTGGGTCGGCCTCGACAAGGGCGGACACAGCCACGACCTGTTCTTCTGGCCGCTGGTCGGCGCAGGCAACTGCGCCGAGGCCGAACACCGCTGGTTCCGCGTGCTGCCGTTCTTCGGCGTCGACGTCGAGCCGGGCAAGCACGACCGCCGCTCGATCCTGTGGCCGTTCTTCACCTGGAGCACGGAGAACGAGGACGCCGCCAGCGGCCCGGTGAAGAGCTTCCTGTTCTGGCCGTTCTTCGGCTGGCGCACCGGCCCCGAGGTCTCCGGCTGGACGGCGTTGTGGCCCTTCTTCGCGCACGTCGAGAAGAAGGACCACTTCCGCTCGACGACGATCCTGTGGCCGTTCTTCAAGTCGACGTGGAACCGCGCCGACGACGACATGAAGCAGTGGTGGCTGTGGCCGTTCGTCGGCCGCGTCGAGGCGACCAACCAGCGGTCCTGGACGTTCGCGTGGCCGCTCGTGTGGTGGCGTCAGTACGACGACCCCGAAGGCGCCGTCGACCAGCAGTGGGTCCTGCCGTTCTTCTGGCGGATCGTCCAGCAGGCGAAGACCGGCGAGCGCGAGAGCCACGTCAAGGTCTGGCCGTTCTTCCACCGCACCCAGCGCCGCAACGCCAACGGCGCCCACGTCGGCGGCGACTGGAGCGTGCTGTCGATCTGGCCATGGCGCGACGGCAACGCCACCGGCTTCGAGGAGGCCTGGGGCTGGCTGTTCGAACTCGCGCGCGGCGTGCGGCGGGCGATCGACGACCACGGCGTCGACGTCGGCGGTCGCGTGTTCACCGCCCGCACGCGGCAAGGAGCGACCAGCGCCAGCGTGCCGTTCCTCGGCAGCTACGAGCAGGATCGCGCTGGCGCGCGGACGCTGCGGCTGTTCCAGTTCCTGCCCATCCCGCTGGGCGGCGGCGACGACGGCGACGAAGCCCGGGCGGAGTCCATCCGATGAACCTGCTCGCCCAGATCGGCGGCTTCGCGCTGCAGCGCGCCGACCGCGCCGGCTTCGTCTTCGACCTCCTGCTGCGCACGGTGCGCTACCTGCCGCGTTGCCGGCGGCGTTGGCGCTTCCTGCTCGACACGGCCTTCAACGCCGGCGTCCGGACCCTGCCGGTGACGATGATCGTCGCCGCCTTCGCCGGCGCCATCCTGGCGATGCAGACCGGCATCGAACTGCGGCGCTTCGGCGACACGGCGATCCTCGGCACCATCACGGCGCTGTCGATGTGCCGCGAGATGGGCCCGTTCATCACCGGCGTCATCCTCGCCGCCACCGTCGGCAGCTCGATGGCCGCCGAGCTCGGCACGATGACCGTCAGCGACGAGGTCGCCGCGCTCGAGGTGATGTCCGTCGATCCGGTCGACTACCTGGTGCTGCCGCGCGTCGTGGCGCTGGCGATCATGTGCCCGGTCATCACCGTGCTGTCCGACCTGATCGGCATCTACGGCGGCAGCGTCGTCGCCGAGTTCAACCTCGGCGTCAGCCCGACCCTCTACTGGGTCAGCGCCAAGGAGGCCCTCACCTCCTCCGGCATGCTGCTGCCCAAGGAAGTCTACGTCGGGCTGCTCAAGTCCTTCGTCTTCGGCATCGCGATCGCGACGGTCAGTTGCGCCGCCGGCCTGCGCGCCAGTGGCGGCGCGCTCGGCGTCGGCCTCGCCGTGCAGGCGGCCGTGCGCAACTCGGTGATCCTGATCATCGTCCTCGGCTTCATCATCACCTGGTTCTTCTACTTCCTCGCCGGATGATCGAACTGCGCGACGTGCACAAGCGGCTCGGAGCCCGGCAGATCCTGGCGGGCATGACGCTGTCCGTGCAGAAGGGCATGAACTTCGTGCTCATGGGCCCGTCCGGCAGCGGCAAGAGCGTCACGCTCAAGCACGTCATCGGCATCCTGAAGCCCGACAGCGGCTCGGTGCAGGTCGACGGCCAGGAAGTGCCGACGATGGACCAGCCCCAGCTGATGACGCTGCGCAAGCGCATGGGCTACCTGTTCCAGAACGGCGCCCTGATCAACTGGCTGACGGTGTTCGACAACGTCGCGCTGCCGCTCGAGGAGCACGCGCGCCTGCCCAAGGGCGAACTCGACGACCGCGTCCACCAGGTGCTGCGCCTCGTCGGCCTCGACCACGCCGCGGCGCAGTTCCCGCCGAGCATCTCGGGCGGCATGAAGCTGCGCGCCGGCCTCGCGCGCGCGCTCGTCACCAACCCCGAGTACGTGCTCTACGACGAGCCCAACGCCGGCCTCGACCCGATCATCAGCCGGCAGATCCACGAGCTGATCGCGCGCGTGCGCGACGAGTTGCACGTCACCGGACTCATCGTCACCCACTCGAAGGCGTGCGCCACCGAGTGCGGCGACCGCATCGGCATCCTCGACAACGGCAAGCTCGGCATCGAGGGCTCCGTCGACGAGATGCTCCGCAGCGAACACCCGCTCGCCCGCGCGTTCCTCCGCGGCGGCGTCGACTGACCCCCGCACAACCCACCATGGACCGCATCCGTCGCGACACCCTGCTAGGCCTCGTGTTCTTCGGCAGCCTCGCGTTCCTGCTCTGGGCGACGCTGAACCTCACCGACCAGGCCTACGGCCAGGCGAAGCTGCTGGTGCGCTTCGCGCAGGCCGGCAGCTGCGAGATCGGCACCAACGTCATGGTGCTCGGCAAGAAGATCGGCAAGGTCGGCGCGATCGACGTCGACTTCGCGCGCGCCGAGCTGCCGATCGCGATGACGCTGCTGCTGCGCGAGGAGATCCCGCTGCGGCAGGACTACGCCATCTCGGTCAAGGACGCCGGCGTGCTCGGCGGCAAGCAGGTCTACATCGATCCCGGCCGGGCCGCGGCGCTGCCGTCGGACGCGGCGCTGCGCGGCGAGGTCGAACCCGGCGCGTTCGACCAGATCGGCAACATCGCCAAGGGCGAGGGCAAGCTCGGCGGCAAGGCGGTCGACGCCGTCGAGGAGATCCGCAAGTTCTTCGCCAACATGAACGACCCGACGACGAGCGTCGGCAAGCTCGTCACCGGCAGCAGCCTGCACGACCAGCTGAGCGACGCCGCCGACAGCCTGGGCCGGATCCTCGACGCCGTCATCGACCAGAAGGGCGCCATCGGCGACCTCGTGATGAACGCCGAGACGAAGGACAACCTGCACGGCTTCCTCGCCAGCCTGCGCTCGCTCGGCACGAAGCTCGACACGGGCGCCGACGGCGTGCTCGGCGTGCTGCTCAACGACCCGGACGCGGCGCGCAACGTGCAGTCCATCCTGCGCAACATCGAGGTCCTCGTCGCCGACGCGCGCAACGGCAACGGCATCGTCGGTCGCCTGCTGCGCGACGACGAGCTCGCGCGCCGTTTCACGAACCTCGTCGGCAACCTCGACAAGCTGCTCGCCGACCTGACCAACCCCGAGGCCGGCGCGCTCGGCGCCCTGACCGCCGACCCGGCGACCGCGCGCGACATCAAGACGACGCTCGCCAACCTGCGCTTCGTCAGCGAGCAGTTGGCGCAGAAGCAGGGCCTGCTCGGCGCGCTCATCAACGATCCGGACATCGCCACGCGCTTCCGCCGCATCCTGACGCAGGTCAGCCGCGCGATCGAGGACGCGCGCGAGGCGGCGCCGATCGGCAGCTTCATCCAGGTCCTGATCGGCTACTGGTGATCGGCAGCGGGCGGCGCGGCCGTTGCCGCCGACGAGCCGCCGGCGTCGAGGAAGCGCGCCCGCAGTTCCTTGGTCGGGACCATGCAGGCCTCCTGCTTGCCGAACCAGCGCAGCCGGTGGCGGGCGACGAAGTCGTAGACGACGTCGCGCAGCGGCCGCGGCACGACGACGAAGACCGCGAGCAGCGGCCACGGCCAGCGCAGCCCGCGGGCGATCGCCAGCGCGGCGGACGACTTCCAGCGCACACGGCCGGCCGCGACCAGCGCGACGCTGTCCGGCCGCGAGCCGTGCCAACCGACGGCGGCGAGCAGGTCGCCCGCCGCCTGCGACTGCAGCGCCGCAAAGCGGAAGCGCGCCCGCGGGTCGCGCCGCAGCACGAACTGCACCGACGCGTTGCACAGGTTGCACGTGCCGTCGAACAGCACGACCGGATGGGACGGATCCGCCACGACGACACTGTAGCAACCCGCGCGGCGCGGCCGCAGCGCGGCGAACGCGCACACCGCCGGACCGGCCGCTATCGTGCCCGCCATGTCGCTGCGCCCCGGCCTGCCGTTCTGCGCCATGCTGCTCGCCTCCGCCTCCGCCGTCGCCCAGTGGCCCGCGATCGACCCCGCCGGCCTGCCCGGAACGCGCATCCTCGCCGGCGGCGGCAAGATGCCCCCTGCCGTCTACGAGCGGTTCCTCGCGCTCGCCGGTGGCGCCGACAAGGCCCGCATCGTGCTGGTCCCGACCGCCAGCGGCAGCGCCGACGACGCCGCCGAGCGCGACAAGACGCTCGCCCGCTGGCGCGCCGACCATCCCGGCTACGCGTTCGAGGTGCTGCACACGCGCGACCGCGCGGTCGCCGACCGCGAGGACTTCACCGCGCCGCTGCGCGCGGCGACCGCGGTGTGGCTCGGTGGCGGCGTGCAGCAGAACCTCGCCGACGCCTACCTCGGCACGCGCGTCGAGCGCGAGCTGCAGGCGCTGCTCGCCCGCGGCGGCGTCGTCGGCGGCACCTCGGCCGGCACCGCGATCCAGACCAAGGTGATGATCGCGTCCGGCAAGGACGCGCCGGTGATGGCGACCGGCTTCGACTTCGTGCCTGGCGCCATCAGCGACCAGCACTTCCTCGCGCGCAAGCGGCTGCCGCGGCTGCAGCAGGCGCTCGCGCTGCACCCCGGGTGCTTCGGGCTCGGCATCGACGAAGGCACGGCGGTCGAGATCGGTGGTCGCACGCTCACGGTCCACGGCGTCAGCAAGGCCGTGCTCGTGCTCGGCGCGACGCCGACGGCAGCAGGTCGCGTCGTCGAACTCGCCGCCGGCGAGCGCGCCGACCTCGTCACCTGGCAACGCGCCCCCCGCGCGCGGGGCGGCAACGTCGCGCCCGTCGAACCGCTGGCGCCACCGCGTGTCGATCGCGGCGCCCTGGTGCTCGTCGGCGGCGGCCGCATCCCACCTTCGGTCCTGGCGCGCGTCGTCGCGCTCGCCGGCGGCAGCAAGGCCAGGATCGTGCTCGTGCCCGGCGCGATGCCGGCCGGCGACGGCGGCAACGACGAGGGCTTCGCGCGGCTGCTCGCGCAAACCGGCGTCGCCGACGTGCGCACGCTGCCGTGCCGCCATCCGCGCGAAGCCACCAAGGAAGCGCTCGCCGTGCTCGCCGACGCCACCGGCGTCTGGTTCGGCGGCGGCCGGCAGTGGCGGCTCGTCGACGCGTTCGACGGCACCGACGCGGTCGCCGCCTTCCACGCCGTGCTGGCGCGCGGCGGCGTCATCGGCGGCAGCTCGGCCGGCGCGACGATCCAGGGCGACTTCCTCGTGCGCGGCAATCCGCTCGGCAACACCGACATGTGGTGCCGCGGCTACGACCGCGGCTTCGGCTTCCTGCCCGGCGTCGCCGTCGACCAGCACTTCGTCGCGCGCAACCGCGAAGCCGACCTGCGCGGGCTGATCACGCAGCACCCGAAGTACGTCGGACTCGGCCTCGACGAAGGCACGGCCGCGGTCGTGCAGGGCGCGACGTTCGAGGTCGTCGGCGACAGCACGGTGGCGGTGTTCGACGCTCGCCGCGGCGACGCGTCCCAAGTGGCGGCCGAATGGCTGCGCGCGGGCGATCGCTGGGACCTGGTCGCGGGCGAACGGGCGAAGTAGCCGTCGGAGACGCAGCGTCGCACCGCGCCGATCGCCGCCGCGCGCCAACCTCGGCGCGGTCGCCGCGGTTGCTAGCGTCCCACCAGCCCGCGGGCCGCCAGCATGTTCTCGACGTACTTCGCCAGCACGTCCACCTCGACGTGCAGCGCGTCGCCGACCTTGGCCGCGCCGAGCGTCGTCCACTGCGCCGTGTGCGGGATCACCGCGATGCGCACCTTGCCGTCGTGCTGGCCGGCGATGGTCAGCGACACGCCGTCCAGCGTGATCGAGCCCTTCTCGACGCAGTAGCGGCGCAGGTCGGCCGGCACCTCGGCCCAGAAGTCCCCGCCGTGCTCGGGGTCGATGGCGCCGGCCACCCGGCCCACCCCGTCGACGTGGCCCTGGACGATGTGGCCGCCCAGCGGCTCGCCGGCGCGCAGGGCGCCCTCCAGGTTGAGCGCCGTCCCCGGTTGCGCCCGACCGAGCCAGGTCCGGACCAGGGTCTCGCGGCTCAGATGGAAGTCGGCGACCCCGTCCGCCAGGGCAACGACGGTGCAGCAGACCCCGGACAGGGCGATCGAGTCGCCGATGCGAAACGCCCCCGGCAGGGCGGCGATCCGCACCTGCAGCCGCACTTCCTCACCCACAGCCTGTCGGCCGGTGACTTCGCCCTTCGCCTGCACGAGCCCGGTGAACATGACTCGCAGCCTACCGCGCCCGGGCGACCGGACCACCTGCCGTCTTGACCACCCTCGCCCTGCCCCCTAGTCTCCCCGCCCCTTGTTTCTGGCAAGGCACCGTTGCGCTGCGCCATCCTGACCCTCTTTCCGGCGGCTATCCGGCCCTACCTGGACGAGAGCATCCTCGGGATCGCGCAGGCCCAGGGCAACCTCCGCGTCGACCTCGTCGACTTCCGGAACTACGCCCTGGACCCGCACCGGACGGTCGATGATCGACCGTTCGGCGGCGGGCCCGGCATGGTGCTGAAGCCGGAACCGATCTTTGCAGCCGTTGAAGACCAGGAGCGCGCTCACGGCGCGTTCCACAAGGTCCTGCTCTGTCCCCGCGGTCGCACCTTCGACCAGCGCAAGGCACGCGAGCTCAGCCGCATGGAGCGGCTGATGTTCTTGTGCGGCCGCTACGAAGGCTACGACGAACGCATCCGCCAAGGATTCGCCTGGGAGGAGATCTCGCTCGGCGACTTCGTGTTGGCCGGCGGCGAACTCGCCGCCATGGTCGTGCTCGAAGCCGCAGTGCGCCTGATCCCCGGCGTCCTCGGTTGTGCGCAGTCGGCGGAACTCGAGTCGTTCGAAGGCGAACTGCTCGACTATCCGCAGTACACGCGACCCCGCGAGTTCCGCGGCATGGCGGCCCCCGACGTGTTGATGTCGGGTGACCATGCGGCGGTCGCGCGCTGGCGACACGAGCAAGCCAAGGTCCTCACGGCGAAGAAGCTCGCTCCGACGCAACCTTCCCAACCACCGACTTCCCATCCCCGGCCGAGCGGCCGGGGCGAGAGCCAAGACCCATGAACCGCCTCCTCCAGCAGCTCGAGTCCGAGCACCTGAAGCCGTCCGTCCCGGATTTCGGCATCGGCGACACCGTCGACGTCCACTACCTGATCAAGGAAGGCGACAAGGAGCGCGTGCAGCTGTTCTCGGGCATCGTCATCTCCCTGCAGGGTTCCGGCCCGCGCCGCAGCGCCACGGTGCGCCGCCTCGTCTCCGGTGAAGGCGTCGAGCGCACGTTCCCGCTGCACAGCCCGCGCGTCGCCGACATCCAGGTGAAGGAGCGCGGCATCGTCCGTCGCGCCAAGCTGTTCTACCTGCGCGGCCGCGAGGGCAAGGCGACCCGCCTCGACCCGAACATGGGCGCGAAGCAGTTCCCGCGCTCGACGAAGGTCACCAAGGCCAGCAAGGCCAAGTGACGATGGCGCCGGCGCTGCGCCCCCAGCGGGACTCGCGCCGGACCATTCCTTGCGTGCACGCGGGGCCGAAGCCGATGGATCGGCGGAGGCCCCTTTCTCATTCTGTAAGTCTTCGCGGCAGCCATCGGGCTGCCGCTGCCGCGCGATGGCGCGCGGCGCCCACCCGGGCGTGACGGCCACGCGGCGCAGCCCCTGCGCTGCCCGCTCGTCGCGCTGCGTCCCATCCGAACGGACATGCTCGAGAACGCCAGTCGTCAGATGTTCCTCGTCCTGCTGTCGCTCGTCGCCGGCCTCGCCTGCGCGTTGACACTGGAGGTGCCGTGGGGCCACGACCTGAAGGGCGGCACCCAGCTGCGCTATGAGGTCCCCGCCGACGTCCTCGAGCAGATGCGCCAGAAGGAAGGCCTCTCCATCGACGCGATGATGGAGCAGTCGATCGGCATCATCGCCGACCGCATCGACCCGCAGGGCACGCTCGATCCGCTGATCACCAAGAGCGGCGACACGGGCATCCTGATCGAGCTGCCGTGGTTCGACAACCCGCAGGACCTCGCGGCGGTGCTGCAGCGCATCCAGAACCTCGGCAAGCTCGAGTTCCGGATGGTCGCGACCGCCGAGTACGCCGACGGCGGCGTGCGCTTCAACCTCGCGGCCGAGAAGTCGCGCCTCGAGGCGTGGCTCAAGGTCCCCGGCAACAAGGAGCTGATCGCCAAGGACCCGCAGAACATCCGGCTCTACAACGACAACGCCACCGAGGGCCCGATCTCGGTCGGCAACCTGGCCTGGTACCCGCGCTTCATCCGCCGCGACACCAAGGACGCCGCCAACCCGCGCTGGGACTTCCCGTACAGCCAGCTGCCGAAGATGGCCCAGACCGTCGTCGCTGGCTACGAGGACGCCGACTTCAACAACGGCGCGATCCCCGAGGCGATCCTGAAGAAGCCGGTCGACGAGCAGCGCCTCGTCGAGTTCATCGCGCTCAACATGCGCGAGACGTCGTTCTCGGGCGAGCAGCTCGACGCCAACGCCGTCGGCCGCACGCTGTACGAGGGCCGCGAGGCCGTCGGCTACGCCATGGCGCCGGGCTGGTCGGGCGCCTACGCCGACTGGACGAACAAGCACCGCGACGAGAACAGCGCGATCGTGCTCAACGGCGTCGTCAAGTCGGCGCCGACGATCAACGGCAAGATCACCGGCCCGGGCGTCATCTTCGGCGACTTCACGCGCGAAGAGGTCGACGAGCTGGTCAAGGTGCTGAAGACCGGCTCGCTGCGCGTCGAGCCGCTGCTCGTCAGCAAGGAGTCGATCGGCCCGACGCTCGGCGAGGCGGCGATCCAGCGCGGCTCGATCTCGCTGGCCGCGGGCGCCGTGCTCGTGTTCGTCTTCATGCTCGGCTACTACAGGAAGGCCGGCATGATCGCGTGCGCCACGCTCGTGCTGAACGTGTTCCTGCTGTGGGCCGCGATGCTCTTCCTGCAGGCGACGATCACGCTGCCGGGCCTGGGCGGCATCGTGCTGACGATGGGCATGGCCGTCGACGCCAACGTGCTGATCTACGAGCGCGTGCGCGAGGAGCTGGCCAAGGGCAAGGACCTGCTGCTGTCGGTCCGCGCCGGCTTCGACCGCGCGATGTCGGCGATCCTCGACTCGAACATCACGACGTTCCTCGTCGGCATGGTGCTCTACAACGTCGGCGTCGGCCCGGTCCGCGGGTTCGCCGTCACGCTGATGGTCGGCATCGTCACGACGGTGTTCACGCAGTTCTTCGTCACGCGCCTGCTGTTCCACTACGCGCTCGAGAAGAAGTGGCTGCAGGACTACAAGCCGCGCTCGCTGTTCGCGGACCTCAACGTCGACTTCGTCCGCTACATCAAGCCGTGCGTAATCGGTAGCGCCGCGCTGATCGTCGCCGGCCTCGCCTACACGTTGTTCGTCGCCCCGCGCGAGGTCACGCTCGGCATCGACTTCACCGGCGGCGCGAACCTGCGCATGGTGCTGGCGACGCCGCTCGCCGACGACGCCGTCAAGGCGAAGCTGAACGCCGACGAGCAGTTCCGCCGCGACTACCCGAACGTGCAGGTCAACCGCTTCGGCGACGCCAACGCCGACGGCACCGGCGACCAGTTCAACCTCCGCATCAAGCTGAACGACGCCCAGCGCGCCAAGATCGACGAGGAGCGCAAGGCGGACCGCCTGGCCCGCAAGGACGCCGAGGCGAAGAACGACGCGCCGCCGAAGCTGTACGAGCCGCCGTACGCGCGCGAGCTGCGCCGCCTGTTCGCCGACAGCCTCGTCAAGCCGGCGTTCGGCACGCCGGTCTCGGCGCCGGTGCCGAACGCGCCGAACCTGCAGTTCGCGCAGCTCGACGTCTTCCTGACCAAGCCGGTCGAGATCGCCAAGGCGACCGAGGCCCTGGCGAAGGCGCTGCCCGGCGCGACCGTGCAGGCGATCGGCGACGCCGCCGCCGCGCAGTCGAAGGACCTGCGCGTCGAGTGGCAGACGCAGTCGAACGTCCGCCCGTGGCAGATGCCGGAGGCGGTCAAGGCCGGCCTCGCCGGCCTCACCGGCGTCGACGGCAAGCCGCTGACGCTCAGCGAGCCGTTCCCGGACGCCAACGAGATCCAGGGCCGCCTCGTCAGCGACCTGCGCAACCAGGCGATCGGCGCCATCCTGCTCGCTTGGGGCCTGATCGTGCTGTACCTGCGCGTGCGCTTCCACGAGTACAAGTACGGCATCGCCGCCGTCGTCGCGCTGATCCACGACGTGCTCGTCGCGCTGGTCGCGGTCGTGCTGTGCAACAACCTCGGCCTCGTCCACGCCGAGATCAACCTGGCGATGATCGCCTGCTTCCTGACGATCATCGGCTACTCGGTCAACGACACGATCGTCATCTTCGACCGCATCCGCGAGAACGCGGTCGAGAACGCCCGCCTCGGCGTCACCGAGCCGTTCCGCGCGCTGATCAACCGCGCGCTGAACCAGACGATGTCGCGCACGCTGCTCACCAGCGGCCTGACGCTGCTCGTCGTCATCGCCCAGTTCGCGGTCAACTGGGGCAGCGAGTCCGACCTGGAGTCGTTCGCCTTCGCGATGATCATCGGCATGGTGTCCGGCGTGTACTCGACCGTGTACATCGCCGCGCCGATCCTGATCTGGCTCGACAAGGGCGACCTGAGCAAGCCGGCGCTGCCGCCGGCCCCGGTCGAGGCCCCGGCCGAGACGCCGGCGTCGTGAGCCCGCGCCGGGCCGGGGGGGGGGGGGCGGGCCCCCCCCCCCCGCCCGCCCCCCCCCGCGGCCCCCCCCCCCCCCGCCCCCGCCCCCCCCCCCCCCGCCCGCCTCTTACTGGCCCGGCGCGCACCGCGCTCGACACCATCCATATCCACCTGCCCCTCCACGACGCTCGGCGGATCTTTCTCCGCCTCCGCCGCACGTGCCTCCTCC
>JBEITC010000249.1:0-5939 GCA_040375075.1 Planctomycetota bacterium
CGTGCTGCTGCTCGACGAGCCGCTGTCGGCGGTCGACGCCTCGGCGCGCGTGGCGCTGCGCCACGAGCTGCAGCGCGCGCTCGCGGACTTCGCGGGGCCGCGGCTCTTGGTCACGCACGACGCCGTCGACGCGTTCGCGCTCGCCGACCGCATCGCCGTGGTCGAGCAGGGCCGCATCGTCCAGGTCGGCACCGCCGCGGCGATCGGCGCCAGCCCCGGCTCGCGCTACGTCGCCGACCTCGTCGGCCTCAACTTCCTGCGCGGCGACGCGCGCGACGGCGTGTTCACCGCCAGCAGCGGCGGCCGGCTCGTCGTCGCCAGCCCGATCGAGGGAGCGGCGATCGCCACCGTGCACCCGCGCGCGCTGGCGCTGTTCACGGCGCGGCCGAGCGGCTCGCCGCGCAACGTCTGGCAGGCGACCGTCGCCGCGGTCGAGCCGACACCGAGCGGTCGCCGCGTGCGCTTCGACGGCGACCTGCCGCTCGTCGCCGAGGTCACCGCCGCCGCCGTCGCCGAGCTCGGCATCGCCGTCGGCCGGACGTTGTGGCTGGCGCTCAAGGCGACCGAGGTGCAGGTGGCGGAGGCGTAGGCGCAGGCATAGGCATCTGCGTCGTGGGACGTGCGCCGAACCGGCGCTGGGATGCGCGGTCGCGGCGACGCCTGGGGCCGCAGCCGAATCGATGGTTGCGCCGAGGACCTACGGCGGGTCCCCGGCCGCGAAGACCCGCGCCGGGCGGCGCGGCCCCCGCGGCGCAGGCTCCCAGCCGCGCCGCCGCGCAGAAGCACGGATTCCGCATCACGGCGGCGGTCCTGCTGCATTGATCCGGCCATGCAACCCCGCATGGCGTTCGCGCTCCTCCGTCTCGCACCGTTGGTGGCGTTCCTGGCCGCGGCGACGGCCCAGACCAACCTCATCACCTTCCAGGAGCCTGGCCTCGTCGCCATGCCGAACTCGCCTGGTGCGCTCGTGCCGGCGGCGGCGCGGCTCTCGACGCAGTTCCGCGCCACGCTGGGCGTCACCTTCAGCGCGGCCGGCGGCTTCGTGGCGGTGGTGAACCACGGCTCGGCCACGCCGAGCGTGCCGAACGTGATCGGCGGCACGAGCCCGTCGGGGGCGCTGGCCTACCTGCAGCCGATCACGCTGCGCTTCTTCGATCCTGCCGCGCCGACGGAGCCGGCGACGACCGATTGGTTCCGCGTCCGCGGCGACCTCAACGCGCTGAACGCGGGCACCGGCACCGTGCAGGCCTACGCCGTCGATGGCACGCTGCTCGGCGCCCAGACGTTGCCCGACACCGCGCCGGGCATGGTGTTCACGCTGTCCTTCGCGGCGCCCGGCATCCATCGCGTGGTCCTCAACGAGACCACCGGCACGGTCGGCTGGGACAACGTCGAGTTCCTGCCGGTGCGTCGCGCGGCGAGCTACGCGCCGTTCGGCGCGGGTTGCGCCGGGTCGCTCGGCGTGCCCGTGCTCGCGAACGTGGCCGGTTCCCTGCCGCTGCCCGGCACGTCGTTGCAGGCGACCCTCGGCGGCGTTCCCGCCGGGCTGGCGCTGATGGCGACCGGCCTTTCGGACACGCAGTCCGGCGGGCTGCCGCTGCCGTTGTCGCTCGATTCGCTCGGCATGCCCGGATGCCAGCTGTTCGCCGACGCGATGCTCGTCGACACCCTGTTCGCGACGGGCGCCACGGCGACCTGGTCGTGGACCTTGCCCGCGGGCAGCCAGCTGCTGGGCGTGCGCTTCTACCAGCAGGGCTTCGTGTTCGACCCGGCGGCCAACGCCGCGGGCCTGGTCGCGAGCAACGCAGCAGCAGCGACGATCGGCTGGTGACGCGCCATCGGCCGGCGCGCGCTCACCAGTGCGTGGGGGCGTAGTCCTTGAGGAACTGGCCCCACGCGTGCACGCCGGTGAGGAAGCCGCTGAAGATCGGGTCGACGATGCGCGCGGCGCCGTCGACGATGTCGAGCGGCGGGTGGAAGCCGTGCTCCTCGGTCTTGCGCGCGGCGATGTCCGCCGGGTCCTCGTCGGTGACCCAGCCGGTGTCGACGCTGTTCATGTGGATGCCGTCGCGCACGTAGTCCTTGGCCGACGTGCGCGTCATCATGTTGAGCGCCGCCTTGGCCATGTTGGTGTGCGGGTGCTTGTCGGTCTTGAACGACCGGTAGAACTGCCCCTCCATCGCCGAGACGTTGACGATGTGCTTGTCGCGCGACGGCACGCGCAGCATCAGCGGCTTGAGCCGCGCGTTGAGCACGAACGGCGCGATGGCGTTGACCAGCTGCACTTCCAGCAGTTCGACGGTGGTCACGTCGGCGAGCGGCATGCGCCAGCTGTTGTCGGCGCGCAGGTCGACCTGTTGCAGGTCCTGGTCGAGCTTGCCCGCGGGGAACAGCGCGCCGCTGCGCACGAGGTCCTCGGCCAGCAGCGGCCGCTGGCTCAGCTCCGGCGCGTCGTGCTGGCGCAGCACGTCGAGCAGCGCCGGCAGCGAGCTGGTCCCGCCGCCGTCGCCGGCGGGCTGCAGCCGCAGCGCTTCGTGCGAACGCAGGACCTGCTGCGCGCCCGGCGGCAGCGCCGAGATCGGCGTGCGCTCCTGGTCCATCAGGTGCTGGTAGAAGCCCGACGGCCGGCGGACGGTCTGGCAGGCGTTGCTGATCAGGAAGTCGAGGCGATCGAGCGTGCGGTCGAGGTGGCGGCAGAACGCCTCGACGCTCGGCGTGTGGCGCAGGTCGAGGCCGTGCACATGCAGGCGGTCGCGCCAGTCGGCGAAGTCCGCTTCGCGGCTGTAGCGCAGCGCCGCGTCGTGCGGGAAGCGCGTCGTGGCGACCACGCGGCAGCCGGCGCGCAGCAGCAGGATGCTCGCCTGGTAGCCGATCTTGACGCGCGCGCCGGTGACCACCGCGACGCGGCCGCGCAGGTCGGCGGTCTGCTGGCGCTTGCCGAAGTTGAAGTCGCCGCACCGCTGGCACATCGAGTCGTAGAAGTGGTGCAGCTCGGTGAACGTCGTCTTGCAGACGTAGCAGTTGCGCTCGTCGCGGACGACGCGCGGCTCGGCGGGCGCGGCCGGCGCGGCGTCGATCGGCGGCGCCTCGGCGGCCATCGCCGCCAGCTCGGCGTCGATGTCGCCGCCCGGCGCGACCGGCGCGGGCAGCGCCGGCGGGGTGAGGAACACCGCCTCGCGGCGCAGCTTGCGGATGCCGGTCGACGACAGCTTGCGCTCGTCCTCGGCGCGCTTCTGTTCCTTGCGCTGGCGGCGCGCTTCGCGCAGGAACTCGCGCTTCTGCCACGGATCCGGCCGCGCCACCCGGCCGGCGACCTCGAGCAGGCGGCGGCGCAGCTCGTCGTCGAGGTGGATCAGGGCGCCGCGGTCGGCGAGCGCCAGTTCGAAGAACGCCAGCGCCTGCTGCGCCTGCGCGCGCAGCGCTTGGACCTGCTCTTCGGGCATGCTGGCTTCGGGCATCGACATCGGGGCGGAGAGGATAGCGACCGGTCACGGCGGCGGCAGCCAAGGTTGACCGAACGGCAGGAACCGCGCGCTGCGCCCAGGCGCGTCCGGGTCATGCGACCTGCCGTACTCCTTTGTTCGATGGCAACTGCGTCGTGTGCGGCGGCAACTTCTTCCGGCCCGACACGTAGTAATGACACCTGGAGAGAGGAGTCGAGTCATGAACCCGAACACCGGATCGAACCACCGCACCGCCGACCCGCGCACGGTCGCGCAGCTGCAGTCGCGGCTGGAGTCGCTGCTTGGGGCGCAGGAGTGCCAGGACGAGTGCTTCAGCAGCTCTGCCGTGCGCGCCGTCGGCGAGCTCGCAGCGTCGCTGCTGGCCAGCGACAAGCTCGAGGACTGCCTCAGCGTGTCCTTCTCGGCGTGGGTGCGGCAGCACGGCGGTGGCGCCGTGACGGTGCCATGGTGGCCCACGATGCTGCCTGGCACCGCCGATCCGGCGGTGTTCGAGACGGCGCACCGGATCCTTGGTCGCGTCGGTGGCGAACTGCGCTTCGACGTGGCGTCGGCGATGCGCGGCGCGTTGTTGCTGCGGCTCGGCCGCGCCAGCGAGGCCGCGACCGCCCTGCGCGCGGCGATCGTGCGCGACGCCCGCGCGCCCGAGCGGCACGTCGATCTCGTGATCGCACTGGCCCAGATCGGCGACCACGACGGCGCCCTGCGCGCGCTCGCCGGCTTGCGGGCGCAGTTCGCGCAGGCGAGCCGCGGCGGTGACGAGCGGTGGCGCCGGGCCATCGAGACCTGCGCCGCAGCGGTCGGCGAGCCGGACTGAGTTCCTGCGCGGGCATCCGCGCGCTGGTGCGCGGAGCGCCTCGGATCGCCGCGCGCGCTGCCACGCTGCGCCCGAGCCACCGCGCGGCTCTCGCGCCCTGAGCCGCCGTATCGGCGCGCCTGCCGCCGTCCGTCGTTGTCGCGCGCGCCGCGGCAGCTAGATTGCGCCGATGCCGAGCCCGGCCCACCAGATCGCGCGCCTGCTCGCCCCGGCGGCCGGCGAACGCGTCGCGGCTGCCGACCTGCTGCCGCTGGTCTACGACGAACTGCGCGACCTCGCGCGCGCGCGCGTCGACCAGCTTGCCCGCGGCTACACGCTGCGCGCCACCGACCTCGTGCACGAGGCCTGGCTGCGCGTGGTCAAGGGCGGCGATCCCGGCTGGGACGGCCGCGCCCACTTCTTCGGCGCCGCGGCCAACGCGATGCGCAACATCCTCGTCGAGCAGGCGCGCCGGCGCTTTGCGCAGAAGCGCGACGCCGGGCGCAAGGAACCGCTCGCCGACGACGTGCCCGAGGTCGCCGGCTGCGTGCCGCACGAGGACCTGCTGACCTTGCACGACGCGCTGACGGCGCTCGCCGCGGCGCACGAGCGGCCGGCGCGCGTGGTCGAGCTGCGCTTCTTCAGCGGCCTGGAGATGGCCGAGATCGCCCGCGTGCTCGACGTGTCGCTGCCGACGATCGAGCGCGATTGGCGCTTCGCGCGCGCGTGGCTGCAGGAACGCATGGGCGGGAGCGTCTTGCCCGATGGCTGATCCGGCCCGCGAGGCGGAACTGCGGCGACGGTTCGACGAAGCGGTCGTGCTCGCGCCCGAGGCGCGGGCCGATTACCTCGCCGGCATCGCCGACGAACTGCTGCGCGAGCGCCTCGCGGCGCTGCTGGCGCAGGACGCCGGCGCCACGGCGGTGGCGCTGCGCACGCCGTACGTCGGCGTCGAGGGCACGGCCCGTCGGCTCGGCGACTTCGAGCTGCTGCGGCCGCTCGGTCGCGGTGGCATGGGCGTCGTCTTCCTGGCGCGGCAGGTGGCGCCGATCGAGCGGCTCGTCGCGGTCAAGCTGTGCTCGGACGTCGCCGAAGGCGCGTCGGTGCTGGCGCGGTTTCGCGCCGAGCAGTCGGCGCTCGCGCGCATGCAGCATCCGGGCATCGCGCGCGCGATCGCCGGCGGCGAGACGCCGGAGGGCACGCCGTACTTCGTCATGGAGTACGTGCGCGGCGAGCCGATCACCGCGCACTGCGATCGTCGCCGGCTCGACGTCGCCGAGCGCGTGCGGCTGTTGGCGCAGGCGTGCGACGCCGTGCAGCACGCGCACCAGAAGGGCGTCATCCACCGCGACCTCAAGCCGGGCAACCTCCTGGTCGCCGAGGAGTCCGGGCGGCCGCAGGCGAAGGTCATCGACTTCGGCGTCGCGCGCGCGGTCGCCGGTCGGCTGGTCAAGGAGTCGGTGACGCGCGAGGGCGCGGTCGTCGGCACGCTGCAGTACATGAGCCCCGAGCAGGCGAACCCCGACCAGGAGATCGACACGCGCACCGACGTGTGGTCGCTCGGCGTCGTCGCCTTCGAACTGCTCGCCGGCCGCACGCCGCTCGAGCTGCGCGGCGACTCCGGCTCGCTGCTGGCGTTCGGCGAAGCGCTCGCCGCCGGCGCCATCCCGACGCTGCTGCAG
>JBEITC010000545.1:0-2444 GCA_040375075.1 Planctomycetota bacterium
CGCGCGCCGTGGTCGTCGCGCGCATGCGCCGACGGGGCAGCGGCCGGCATCCCGCCGGGTTCCCGTCGCGAGCCTGCGCGGGGCCGCCAGCGGCGATCGCCGTGCGCCGCATCCGCGCGCTCATGCCTTCGGCGCGCGGTGGACCATCTGCGGGCTGGCCTGGTCGGTCGGCATCACCACGATGGTGTCGAGGTTGACGTGCGGCGGCCGCGTCGCGGCGAACACCACGCAATCGGCGACGTCGTCGGCGGTCAGCGGCCGCACGCCGTCGTAGACCTTGGCGGCGCGGTCGGCGTCGCCCTGGAAGCGCACCAGCGAGAACTCGGTCTCGACCATGCCTGGGTCGACCGACGTCACGCGCACGTTGCTGCCGAGCGTCTCCATGCGGATCGCCTCGCAGATCGGCTGCAGCGCGCGCTTGCTGGCGCAGTACACGCCGCCGCCGACGTAGGCCTTGTGGCCGGCGATCGAGCCGATGACGACGACGTGGCCCTGCTTGCGCGCGATCATCGCCGGCAGCGCGCGGCGCGTGACCTCGAGCAGGCCGATGACGTTGGTCTCGATCATCTCGCGCCACGCCTCGCCGGTCGCCTCGGCGACCTTCTCGACGCCGCGCGCGAGGCCGGCGTTGTTGACCAGCACGTCGATCGGGCCGTGCGCGGCGATCGCGGCGGCGAGGAACCGTTCGACGCTGGCGGGCTTGGTGACGTCGAGCGCGTGGCAGAACGCGCCCGGCGCGATGGCGGCGAGGCGGTCGCTGCGGCGGGCGCCGAGCGACAACGTGTGGCCGAGCTTGCCGAACGCGCGCGCGCAGGCGGCGCCGATGCCGGAACTCGCGCCGGTGATGACGACGTGGGTCATGGCGACGCAGGATAGGACCGTCGCCGCGGGGGCGCGAGCGCGGGGCCGCCGCGCGAACGCGCCGCGCCGCACGCTTTCGCCGTCCGACCGACCCTGGTGGCCCGCTGGCGACCTGCGCGCGGTCGTCGTTGCCGGGGCGATGGGGCGCCGGCGCGTCGCGGGCCGTCCGGCAGCTACGGTCGCCGGCGGGAGGGGGCGCGGTGTGTGCGCGCCTGTTGCGGTGCGCATAGTCTTGCGCGCTCGTCCTCGCCGCGCCGTAGATGTCCACGATGACCGCAACTCGCCGCTCGTTCGTCTTCGTGCTCGCCACGATCCTCCTGGTCGCGCTCGCCGTCGGCCTGTGGTTCGCAGCAGGCCAGCCGGTGGAACCGCCGTCCGATGCGCCCGAGCCCGACGCTCCGGCTCCCGTCGTCACCGCGCCGGTGGCCGTCGCCGGCGCCGCGCCGACGGCGTCGTCGGCAGCGCCCGCGGGCGAACGCGAAGCCGCGCCGGTTGCCGCGCCGCCATCGCCCGGTCCGTTGGCGATCGTGCGCGGCCGCTGCGTCGACGCGCAGGGCGAGCCGCTCGCGGCCTGCCGCGCGCTCGTCCACGGTTGGTCCAGCAACGAGGAACGCATGGAAGCGTGGCTGCGCGACCATGCGCGGCCGGACTGGCAGGATCCGCCCGTCGTCGCCACGGCCGCCGACGGCCGCTTCCAGCTGGCGTTCTGGCCGCCGCCGCCGTTCCAGTTCACGCTCGACCTGGCGCACGATCGGTTCGCGCAGCAGTCCGCGCGCTGGAGCACGATCGCCGCGGGCGCCGTGGTCGACGTCGGCGACGTCGTCATGCAACCCGGCATCCGCGTGCAAGGACGCACCGTCGACGAGGCGGGTCGGCCGGTCGCCGACGTCACCTTTCGCGTCCTGTCCGGTAGCGACCGCAGCGCGGGCGCACGAGCGATGCCGTCGTCGCCGTGGTCGGTGTACGCGAGCAGCGGCGCCGATGGGTCGTTCACGTTGCAGTCGCTCCTGCCGCCAGGACCGTTCCGGGTCGAAGCGGAGGTCGAGCACGCCGGCAGCAAGCCGGTCGAAGGCGTGCTGGTCGCCGAGCGACCGGTCGAAGTGGTGACCTTCGTCGTGGCACCGCGCCCCAAGTCGCCGACGATCGCCGGCAAGGTCGTCGACGAGGCCGGCGCGCCGCTCGCCGGCGCCTCGGTGTTCGCGCGCAGCGACCGCGGCGAGTGGATCGGCCGCAGCGCCGCAGATGGAGCGTTCGTCGTCAGGATGACGAGCGCCGCGGCCGCCGCGGGCGAGCCGGTGCGGCTCGAGGTCCAGCACGATCTCTGCGAACCGGCCGAACCGACGGCCGCGATGCCGTGGGGCTCGGCCGACGTGACGCTGACGGCGCGCCGGGCCGGCAGCTTCGCCGTCCACGTCGTCGACGAAGCGAGGCAGCCGGTGGCCGACTTCTCGCTGCGGGTCGCGCCGCGGCGCCGCGGCCCGCTCAGCAGCACCGACATGCGCGTGCGGCTGCGCGGCCCCTTCGCCGATGGCGTCGCCACCCTGCCCGGCCTCGGCCGCGGCGCTTGGACCGTGGTCGTCGAG
>JBEITC010000079.1:0-11043 GCA_040375075.1 Planctomycetota bacterium
GAGGTGGCCGGCGGCGGCCCGACGCGCGTCGACGTGGTCGCGCCGCGCGACGTCCGGCGCACGCTGCGGCTCGTCGACGGCGCCGGCCAGCCGGTCGCCGGCAGCACGGTGCAGCTGGCGCTGCTGGCGGACGGCAGCCTTTCCGAGCAGACGCCGCTGCTGCCGCGCGAGCAGTTCTTCGCGATGGGTGGCCAGGGCCGCGCGCTGGTCCTGATGGCCGCGACGACCGACGCGGCCGGCGAGGTGGCGTTGGTCGGACCGCCGGGCATCGGCTTGGTCGTCGCGGCGCTCGGTCCGGGACATGTCCCGACCCGCCGCGGCGACGTGCGGCTCGACGCGCCCGGCGACCTCGTGCTGCCCGTCGCCATCGGCGCGCGCTTGCGCGGTCGCGCCGGCCCGCCCGAGGCACTGGCGACGCTGCGCCGTCTCGGCGAGCCGTCCCCGAAGCCGCTGTCGCTGCGCCTCGTGCAGGACGCCGGCGATCGGAGCCAGCAACTGCCCGAACGCGGGGGCGACGCGCGCTTTCACCTCGCCGCCGACGGCGCCTTCGACGTCACCGGCCTGCCCGCGGGCGCGTGGCAGGTCTGGCTGCAGCATTGGCATCGCCAAGAGGGCGCCAACCTCGGCAAGTTGTCGTTCCTCGGCAGCGTGACCCTGGTCGACGGCGTCAGCGTCGAGTTCGAGCCCGACCTTGGACCCGTGCTGCCCGGCACCCTGCGCGGCACGGTCAGCAAGAACGGTGCGCCGTTCGCCGACGCCTGGGTCGAAGTCGAAGGCACGTTGGCGCGCACGGCCGGAAGCCGCCCGGAGCGGGAGCAGTTCGCCGCGAAGACGGACGCGGCGGGCCGGTTCACGGCGCCGTTGCCGGCCGGCGTCTACCGCGTGCACCTACCGGGCAGGCCGGGCGTCGTCTGCGCCGAATCGGTCGCCGTCCCCGCCGGCGGGTCCGTCGACCAGCCCTTCACGGCGGCGAGCGGCACGCTGGAGATCACCGTGCGCGACGCGGCGGGCGCTGGGGTCGAAGGCGTCGGGGTGTTCGTCGTGCCGGCCAGCGGCGGCGACCGGACGGAACTCGCCACGACCGACGCGCAGGGACGGATCCGCGCCGACCTCGGCGCCGAGCCGCTGCGGTTCCAGGCGCTGCCCAAGCGCCTGCAGCCGCTCGCGGCCCGCCAGCAGTACTGGAGCGAGTTCGAGGCCAAGGGGGGCAAGGTTGGCGCTGACGGGCTCGCGGCCGTCGTGCTCGATCTCGGCAGCGCGACGCCGGTCGCCGGCCAGACCACCGCCGTCGCGCTGACGCTGCCGGCGGCGTGGGCTGACGGCGCGGCGGCGAAGTAGCGGGAGCACGCCGCCGCGGCGGCGCGCTCCGTGTGCCGCCGTCAGTTGCCGACGACCGCGGCGAGGCCGTTCGACGCGGCGAGGGCGCTGCCGTCGAAGGTCGTCGCCTGCGCGGCGACGGCGAACGTCAGCAGCGCGGGCGTGGCGGGCACCTGGATCACGTAGCTGCTCACGCCGCCGGTGGCCGGGGCCAGCACGGCGCCGAACGACGTGTCGATGCGCGCGAAGCAACCGGGAGCGCCGAGGACCGCGAGGTCGACGGGCGCGACCAGCGCGCCGGCGCCGAACCAGAAGGTGCAGAACGGCGCGTTGGCGCTGACGTTGCTGGCCGACAGCGTCCAGGCGTTGTTCAGCTGCGGCAGGTTGCTGGCCAGCGTCAGCGGCTGGTTCGCCGGGCAGCCCGTGCCGAACGTCTGCGCGACCGGCGCGCCGGCGTTGATGGCGAACACGCTGGTGGCGCCGTTGCCTTCGCAGGTCACGGCCAGCAGCGCGCGGCCGGTGGCGTTGTCGCTGGCGGGGATGAACAGCATGCCCTCCGGCGCGGTGCTGCCGATGCCGCTCGCGGCGTTGACGTTGATCACGTCGACGATCGTCGGGGCGGCGGGGTTGGCGACGTTGTAGATCACCACCGCGTTGGTGCGCTCGAGGCCGACGAACAGCAGCGGCACGCCGTCGACCACGCCGTGCACGACCGCCTCGGGCTCAGGGCCCTTGTCGTCGGAGCGCGAGTCGACCCACAGGCCGCGCGCCAGCATCTCGCGCTCGATCTGCGAGCCGGAGTCGAACACCTTGACGCCGGCGGTCGTCCACAGCGTGAACGAGCGGCCGCCGAAGGAGTACAGGCGGTCGACGTCGCCGTCGCCGTCGGTGTCGCCGCGGGCGATGTCGTAGGTGCTGGTGGCGAAGTTTAGGCGGCCGAGCACGGCGCCATTGCTCAGCTGCGCCAGCGTGTAGATGCCGGTCTCGGGCGTCAGGTCCTCGGCGTCGAGCACGAAGCCGGCCGCGAGGCTGGCGCCGCGCGTCTCGTCGCGGAAGCCGAAGAAGTCGGCGCGGCTGTCGCCCTCGTTGGCGGTGGCCAGGTAGGTGACGCCGCCGCTCGTGAACGACGTGATCGCGTCCGGCATGTAGACGCCGTAGACCGGGTGGTTGACGAAGTTGCCGTTGATGCCGTCGGTGTTCGAGGCGTCGAACTCGTTGCCGGCCACGCCGTGGTCCTTGATGCCGAGCGGCCGGATCTGCGTGACGGTCGCCGTGGCGATGTCGATCTCGGCGATGGCGTTGGCCTCCTGCAGCGTGACGTACGCCGTCGCGCCGGCGGCGTCGATCGTCAGGTACTCGGGCTCCAGGTCCTGGGCCAGCGTGATGCCGTTGTTGTCGACGATGCGCACGCCCTGCGCCTGCAGCGCCGCCTTCTGGCCGTTCCACGGCGCGAAGCTGGCGGTGACGGCGATGCGCGAGGCCACGTCGACGACGCTGACCGAGCCCTCGGGGTTGATCAGGCCGGTGGCGAGATCGGCCTCGCCTTCGTTGGCCGTCAGCACCTTGCTGCCGTCCGGCGTGAAGATCAGCATGTCCGGCATCGCGCCGACGGTCACCGTCGCGCCGTTCGCCGCGCCGGTGGCCGCGTCGAAGAACTTCACCGAGCCGGCCGCCTGGCCGGTCGCGCCCTCGACCGCCGCCGCGACGAGGCCGTTCTTGACGGCGACGCTGTTGGGCAGGCCGCCGAGCGGGATCGACTGGACGAAGGCGAGGCTGCCGGTCGCCGACATCGCGTAGACGCTCAGCGATTGGCTGGTGACGTTGGTGACGAAGAACCGGCTGCTGGCCGGATCGAAGGCGGCGATCTCGCCGGCGAGGTTCGCCGACGGGGCGGTGCCGAGGTGGGTGTGGGAGATCTGCGCGGCCAACGGGGTGGCGGCGCAGACGGCGAGGACAGCGGTGCGGATGCTCATGGATCTCCGGATGTGGGGGCGAGGACCATTCCCGCAGCCGGGGAGCTGCTGCGGGCGAAGTGGCCGGCGAGCAGGCTCCAACCGCGTGCGAAGGCCCCGTGCGGCCGGTGTGAGGATTCCGCTTGTCGCCGCTGCCTCCAGCGGATCGGCCGCCACGACCTGCGCCGCGCCGGAATCCGGGCGCCGCTGACGGCGTGCAGTCGGCCTGTTCGTAGGTAGGCTTTGCCGACTCGTCTCCCCGACGCCAATAGGGACCATGCGCCAACCGATCTCCCGTCGCGCCTTCTTCGCCCCCGGCGCCGCCGCCGCCGCCGCGCCGGCTCCGCTGCCGCCGACCACCGCGGCCGCGCACCTCGCCAACCGCGCCACGTTCGGCTGCAAGCCGGCGGTCGTCGCGCAGATCAACGCGATGGGCGCCGCGGCGTGGGTCGACATGCAGCTCGAGCCGGACTCGATCGACGACACCGCGCTCGAGTCGCAGCTGCTGACGCTGATCGCGCGCACGGCGACCAACGCCGCCGACGTGCGCATGGCGGCGCGCGCCGTCTTCAGCCAGCGCCAGCTGGCGTGGCGCATGGTCTACTTCCTCAACAACCACTTCGCGACGTACCGGCCGAAGACCCAGCCGATCAGCGAGACCAACGAGGACGACACGTTCCGCCGGCTGTGCTTCGGCCGCTTCGCCGACGTGCTGCGCGCGAGCGCGCAGAGCCCGGCGATGATCGACTTCCTCGACTCGCAGACCAACGTCTCGTCGTCGCCCAACGAGAACTACGCCCGCGAGCTGATGGAGCTGCACACGCTCGGCGTCGGCGTCTACACCGAGGCCGACGTCGCCGCGATCTCGCGCGTCTTCACCGGCTGGAGCCGCGTCAACACCTTCAGCGGCACGACCGCGATCGGCAGCAAGTTCGACTTCCGTCCGACGGTGCACACGCAGGGCCCGAAGACGACCTCGCTCGGCTGGTCGACGCCCGGGTTCGCCGGCGCGGCGGGCGTCAACGAAGGCCTGTCGTTCCTCGAGTTCCTCGCCGGCCACGTCGAGACCGCGCGCAGCTTCGTCCGCAAGCTGTGCGTCTACTTCGTCAGCGACCAGCCGTCGGCCGCGCTCGTCGGCCGCGCCCTGCGCAAGTTCCGCGACACGGACGGCGACCTCAAGGCGACCGTGCGCAGCATCCTGCTCGATCCGGACTTCGCCACGACGGCGACGGCGCGCGGCAAGGCGATGGACGGCTTCGAGTTCGCGGTCAGCTCCGTGCGTCGGCTGCACCTGACGACGATGACCACGTACACGACGCTGTTGACGCGCGTCGGCATCCTGCGGGCGCTGCCGCACAGCACGCTCGAGCCGACCGGCTACCCGGAGATCAGCGAGGAGTGGCAAGGCCCCGGCAACGAGCTGGCGCGCTGGGACTTCGCCTCGGACCTCGTCAACGACCTCGTCTCCGGCGTGGTCGTGCCGTGGGACCGGCTGATCGCCAAGAACCCGCCGCTGACGGCGATCGAGTACGTGCAGCCGCTGTGCGACCTGCTCTGCGACGGCGACGTGCCGCCGGCGACGCAGCTGGCGCTCGAGCAGTTCATGGCCGCGCGCCTCGCCACCGTCGGCACGAGCCCGACGTGGACGACGGTGCGCCCGCACGCGCGCGCGCTCGCCGGCCTCGTCCTGCGCCTGCCCGAGGCGGCGCTCCACTGATCCCCACGGCCCGAACCCGAACCTGCGCGAGGCACTTCCCATGACCCGTTCGAATCCGACGCGTCGCTCGTTCCTGCAGTCCTCGGCGCTCGCTGGCGCCGCGGCGATCTCGGTCCCCGCCACCGCGAAGGCGACCGCGCCGCGCAAGCCCGGCGGCAGTGGTCCTGGCGGCAACGGCAAGGTCACTGTCGTGCTGTTCCAGCGCGGCGGCTCGGACTTCCTCAACCTCTACGCGCCGGTCGGCGATCCGAACTACGCGGTGAAGCGGCCGACGATCGGCCTGCTGCCGCCGGGCTCGCCTGCGGGCACGGTCGGCCTCGCGATGACGCCGATCTTCGCGATGCACCCGAACATGGCGGGCATCCACGCCGCGTTCACCGCGCCGAACAGCCGCTGCGCGGTCGTGCACGCCGTCGGCTACCAGCCGCCGAACCGCTCGCACTTCGTCAGCCAGGATCTCTACGAGACCGGCATGATGCTGAACACGACGGGCGACGGTTGGATCAACCGGCACCTGCAGGTCACGACGTCGCCGACCAACGCGCCGGTGCGCGCCTTGGCGCTGTCGGGCGCGCTGCCGCGGGCGCTGTACGGCGCCTTCCCCTGCTACAACGTCGCCAGCACGCAGGACCTCGTGTTCGCCGGCTCGGCGGCCGAGCGGCAGTTGCTCGAGGCGGTGGTCGAGAACACCGTCACCACCGGCTTCCAGCCGACGCTGCGCAACGCCTACCAGGGCGGCGTCGACGCGTTCGGCCTGATCGACCTGTTCTCGCCGCTGTCGCCGACGACCTACGCGCCGGCCAACGGCGCCGTCTACCCGACGTCGACGCTCGGCAAGGGCCTCAAGGAGATCGCCGAGGTCATCAAGGCGGGGCTCGGCATCGAGTTCTTCACCGTCGACCAGGGCGGCTGGGACCATCACCACAGCCTCGTCAACAACATCGCGCCGCTCGCCACCGACCTCAACCACTCGATCACCGCGTTCTTCCAGGACCTCGGCGCGCTGGCGAGCGAGGTCGTGCTGGTGGCGATGTCGGAGTTCGGCCGCGAGGTGCAGCAGAACGGCAGCAACGGCACCGACCACGGCGTCGGCGGCGCGATGCTGGTGATGGGCGGGCAGGTCCAGGGCGGCGCCGTGCGCGGCGTCTGGCCGACGCTCGCCAACAACGCGCTCGACTCGGGCCGCTTCCTCGCCGCGTCGAACGACTTCCGCGACGTGCTGCGCGAGGTGCTGATGAACCACATGGGCGGCACCGACCCCAACGTGGTGTTCCCGGGCCGCGTCTACCAGCCGCTCGGCGTGGTGTGAGGCTGCGGCGGTCGCGCGTGCGACCGGGCGGTGGTGGATGGGCGGGCCGCATGCGTCGTCGGAACGGCTGACCGCGAAGCCCTTGGCCAGCCGTTGGTCGAAGGCCTGCATGCACCATCGCCTTGCGCCGCCGTCGGCGTGCGGGTTGACGGGTTCCTGAGGGTAGGGGAACGTCCGCCAAGGAGTCCCCCGACTCGCCGGGCGGCGCGCGCCGTCCGCGGGGATGCCACCCTGCTGCTCCCCCCGCCCATGCACCCCGCCAGCCCCGCCGCGCTCGATCCGCGGCTCTCCCGCCCGATGGCGTCGTGGACCGAGGCTCTCGACCTGCGTGCCGTCGCCGACGCGCACGGCACGCCGCTCTACCTGCACCATCCGCCGACGCTGGCACGCGCATTCGCCGCCTACGCCGCGATCGTCGGTCCCGCCGGCGTGCGTTATCCGGTCAAGGCCAACCCGTCGCCGCTCGTGCTCGAAGCGCTGGCACGCTGGGGCGGCGGCGCCGACTGCGCCTCGCGGCCCGAGGTGCACGCGGCGCTCGCCGCCGGCGTGCCGATGGCGCGCATCAGCTACAACACGCCGGCGCCCAACGTCGACTACGCGGCGTGGCTGCTGCGCCACGGCGCGACGTTCGTCGCCGACAGCGCCGACGTGCTCGCCGCGCTCGCTGCAGCGCTCGGCGCGGCGCCGTTCCACGGCAAGCTGTTCGTGCGCGTCAATCCCGGCCAGTTGCCGGGCTACCTCGCCGCCGGCGAACACCAGCGCTACACCGCGCACGGCGATCCCCGCTCGCAGTTCGGCGTCCCGTCGGAAGAGCTGGTCGCCGTGCTCGCCGCGACCGCGCTGCCGGTGACCGGCCTGCACGTGCACGTCGGCACGATGATGGACAACCTCGCGGCCTTCACCGACGGGCTGGCGTTCCTGCACGCGCTCGCCGACGGCGTCGCCGAACAGACCGCGCACCGGCCGACGACGATCAACCTCGGCGGCGGTCTCGGCCTGCCGCACGACCGCTCGCAGGCGCATCCGACGATCGAGGCGCTCGGCGCGGCGCTGCGCGGCCAGCTGCGCGAGGGCTTCGCCTACGAGGTCGAGCCGGGCAACTCGCTCGTCGGCGATTCGTTCGCGCTGCTGACGCGCGTCGTCGCGCGGAAGCACGCGCGCGGCCGCACGTGGGGCATCTGCGACGTCGGCACCGACCAGCTCGTCAAGCACACGGTCGCCGGCTGGCGCCACGAGATCGTCGACGCCGCGCACCGGCCACTGCCGGCCACCGGCCCCGATGCGCTCGCCGGGCCGCTGTGCTTCGCCGGCGACGTCCTGCTGCCGCAGACCACGCTCGGCGACGTCGAAGCCGGCGACGTGCTGCTGATCCGCCACACCGGCGCGTACTGCGAGGCGATCGCCAGCCGCTTCAACGGACGCCTGGGCCCGGCGACCGCGGTCGTCGACGGCGGCGCGGTCACGTTCGTCGCCCGCCATCGCGAGGACCCGTTCTTCGCCGCCGAGGCGACTGCGGCGCGGCCGATCGACGCGACGGCGCAGTCGCAGTGGGCGATGGACGTGCCGCCGGCGCGCGTCGCCGCGCTGCAGAGCCCGTACATGCACATGCAGGCGAAGGACGACGGCTACGAGCTCGTCGGCGCGCGCCGCATCGGCCCGTCGACGTACGAGTTCGACGTCGCCATCGCCGCGCCGTGCGGCTTCCTCGGCATGCCGCTCGCTGTGCGCATCGTCGGCGACGCGGCGATCACCGCGATCGGACTCGAACTCGGCTGGGAGCACAAGCGCGGCGCCGTGCTGCCGAGCCGCCTCACGCTCAGCGTCGGCGCGCTGCTGCCCGGGACGGGCCGCCTGCCGTGCCGCGTCGTCGTCAGCGCCATGGGACCGGCGGGGCGCAACTGCGAGACCCTCGGCGGCTCGGTGCGCTTCGAGCTCGGCGCCGGCGCCGAGATCCACGGCACGGCGCAGGTCTCCGCGCCGGCGGGCTGACGCCGGCCGCGGTGATGGGGAGGCGCGGCTGGACGAAGCCGCGGGATTGGTGTGGGATCTCCACCGACCTGACCGTTGCGGGCGGCGCGTGCTTCTGCGCTTCGTCGCCTCGCTTCCGCTCGATTGCCCGCTCGCCATGCGCCGGACCCTGATCTCGCTCGCCGCATCGCTCGCCACGTTCCTCGCCGCCGCGCTCGCGCCGCTGCGCGCGCAGTGCGCCGACCCGGTCATGCCCACAGGGGGCTTCGCGACGACCGCGGCGATCGACCAGCTGGTCACCTACACCGACGGCTACCGCACGCGCGCCGACGTGCGCTGGCCGACCGCGGCGCCCGGCCCGTGCGGATGGCCGCTGCTGGTGCTGGTGCACGGCTGGCCGGCCAACAAGAACGGCCAGATCGCCGTCGTCGCCGCCGAGTACGCCGCGCGCGGCTACGTGACCGTCGCCTACGACGTGCGCGGCCAGGGCTCCGGCATCGCGCTCAATCCCGGGCGCGGCGCGACGCTGATGGCGCTGGCCGAGTGGATCGACCTGTTCGAGATCATGGAGTGGGTCGAAGCGCAGCAGCCGGCGTTGGTCGACTTCGCGCGCATCGGCGTCACCGGCATCAGCCAGGGCGGCGCGCACTCGTGGGCCGCGGCCGCATGGTCGGGCCGCGTGCCGCCGGCCAACGCGCGGCGCAGCGCGCCGTTCCCGGTCGTGCGCGTGGTGGCGCCGACGGTGATGGTGCCGAGCCACACCGACGCCGCGACCTTCGGCGGCACGGCGTTCGTCGACTCGTGGGCCGGCATGGCCTACGCGGCGCCCAACGCCAACTTCGTGCTCGATGCCGGCTTCCAGACGACGATGCGCAACTTCGTCGTCGCCGACGATCCGGCCGGCATGCGCGCGTGGATGCGCGCCGATCCGGGCCGCGACTTCCAGGCGCTGCTGGCGACGTCGGCGACGGCGACGCTGGCGACGATGGCGTGGCACGACGATTCGATGCCCGCCGAGCCGGCGCTGCGCGCGCTCGCGGCGATGCCGGCGACGACGCCCAAGCGCGCGCTGCTGACGACCGGCAACCACGGCACGCCGACCAACGCCTACGAAGCCGGCCGCGTCGACGAAGTGCGGCGCGCGTGGTTCGACCGCTTCCTGAAGGGCGCGTTCGAGCCGGTCGAGCTCGGCCCGCCGGTGCTGTCGGCGCTCATTCCGCCGACGGCCGCCGAGTACCTGACCGGCAGCACGCTGTGGCGCCATCGCGCCGATGTCGCGCTGCCGCCGCCCAATGCCGTGTCGGCGGTGTGGCGCCTGCGCCAGGGCGCGCAGCTGACCACCGCCGCGCCGACCACCAACGAAGCGCCCGAGCTCGTGCAGCACGCGGTGCCATCCGGCTACGACCTGCAGTCCTGGCGCGCCGACGGCGCTGGCCAGAACGTCGCGCAGGCGCTCGCGCGCATCCCGCTGTCGAACTTCAGCTACACGACGCCGCCGTTCGCCGCCGACGCCGAACTGGCCGGCGTGCCGCGGCTGCAGCTCGAAGTGACGGCGCAGCAGGCGCGCTTCCAGCTGGCGGCGCGGCTCGAGATCGTGCCGACGAGCGGCAACCCGCAGATCGTCGCGCAAGGCGGCACGGGCGTGCAGCTCGCCGCGGCGCCGACGACGACGACGGTGGCGTTCGACCTGTCGGCGACGGCGTGCGTGGTGCCGGCGGGCGCGCGGCTGCGTCTGTCGGTGCGCAACCACTACCTCGTCAAGGCGGCGGCGGTGGAGACGTTCCGCTGCATCCCGCCGTTCGTCGCGTCGACGGTCGCGGTCGAGCACAAGCCGGGCATGCTGTCGACGCTGACGCTGCCGATGCGGCCGCAGGGCGGCTTCGACGCGACCACGGCGACGCGCGAACTGTCGCTGGCGCAGCCGACGCCGGCGGCGTTCACGCTGCGCGCATCGCCGGCCTTCGCCGGCAGTCCGTACTGGCTGCTCGGCTCGCTGCTCGGTCAGGGCCCGGCGACGCCGCTGCCGGGCGGCGACACGCTGTGGCTGTGGTCGGACGCGCTCACCAGCAGCCTGCTCGGCGCCGCCGGCAACCCGCTGTTCGCCGGTTTCGTCGGCGTGCTCGACGCGACCGGCGCGGCGACCGCGACGCTCGACCTCGCGCCGGTCGCGCCGCTGCCGGCGTTCTTGAGCGGCTGGCGCGTGCACTTCGCGCCGGTGCTGCTGGCCGGCAATGCCGCGGTCGCCGGGCCGCCGCTCGAGATCGTGCTTCGGTAGGAGTGCGTAGGGGTCGGCGCGTCGGCAACCGCTGTCTCATGGCCTCTTGATGGCTCGCGCGCATCCCGGGCAACACGCCACGCTGCTCGCATTGACGGTGGCACGCGCGTCGTTACCGTCGATCGGACCCTCTGGCGCTGCCGCCTGCCCGCGTGCCTGCCCTGAACCCCGCGAACCGAACTGCCGACGTTTGGATGCGCCTTTGGCGCGTCGCGGCGGCGTTCTTGCTCGCGGTCCTTGCGTGGAACGGCAGCAGCGCCATCGCGGCGGCCGAACCGCCGCTGGCGTGCGCGCCGACCGCGACGCACGCGGCGCCGGACGATGCCGCGTGGGCGACCGCCGTCGACGATCACGAAGAGTGCGCGCTCGTCGAGAGCGTGCCGGAGTCGAGCGAAGAAGAGCCTGCCGCGGCCTGGCCGTGGCCGGCGTTCGACTGCGCGCGGCACGCGCGTGAGCGCGACGATGCGACCGCGGGCACGTGGCGGCGCGCGCCGGCCCGGCGCGC